>NZ_JBMOWO010000113.1:0-2975 GCF_049310525.1 Pseudomonas sp. GZD-222 | reverse complement strand
CCCGCTCCCACCGGGTTAGCTGGTCTCCCGGTGGGAGCGGGCTTGCCCCGCGATATCGACCTGCCAGTTACATCGCATCGCGGGAAAATCCCACTTCAACGTGTTGATCTTGATCTTCATCCACGCAAGTTCAGACGCCGCGAACTGCGACTTCAGGAGGCTGAGTGAAGGTGCCGGAGCGAAGGGGCCAGCAGCGGCCCCACACAAAATGGATAATCTCGCAGCCCCCCCCAAAAAAACAACTCAGCCCAGCAAGGCCCGCGGCCAGCCAAGAATCTGCTTGGGCCGCGGTGGCGCATATGTGCGTACCTTGGAGGTACTCAACTTCAAGCGCACCAGCGACTCGGCCAAGGCCACCGCCGCCGTCACCCCATCCACCACCGGCACACCGGTACGCGCCTGGATGCGCTCATCCAGCCCGACCATGCCGCCACAACCGAGGCAGATGACCTCGGCCTTGTCGATACGAACCGCCTCCTCCGCCTGCCCCACCACAGCTTCTATCGCCCGTTCGGGATCTTCTTCCAGTTCCAGCACTGCCAAGCCACTGGCACGCACCGAAGCACAGCGGCTGTCCAGCCCGGCCAGTTTGAGCCGGTCCTCAATCAGCGGCACGGTGCGGTCGAGGGTGGTCACTACCGAATAACGATGCCCCAACAACATCGCCACGCTGGCGGCCGCTTCGGTGATATCCACCACAGGCACATTGAGCAGCTCCTGCAAGCCTTCGCGGCCATGCTCACCGTAGCCGGCCTGGATCACTGCGTCATAGGGCTGATCGTAACTGAGCACCCGCTCCATGACCGCGATGGCTGCCAGGTAACTCTCGAAGTTGCCCTCCACCGACTCGGCGCCAAAGCGCGGAGTCAGGCCGACGATTTCAGTGCCCGGCGACGCCACGCTGCGCGCCTGACGGGCAATGGCCTCGGTGATCGACACCGTAGTATTCACGTTGACTACCAAAATTCTCATGCTTGCGTTCCTTGTGCGTGACGCTTAGTGCTGGGCGCTGTCTACGGCAAAGTGCTCGCCGGAACAGTCCACGAAATGTTGTTTGCGATCAGAAATCAGGTAGTACACGCCACCGGCAATGGCGGCGCCGAACAGCCAGGAGAACGGCGTCAGTTCGCTGAATGCCGGAACCAGGGCGAGCAGGACCGCGGCGATGGCCGAGGGCACCAGCGCGGCGATGGCCTTGTAGTTGATCCCGCGGGTGTAGTGATAGGTACCGGTGGCCGCCTCACTGTAGAGGTCCGGCACATGCACCTGGGCTTTGCGGATCAGCCAGTAGTCGACCATGATGATCCCGTACAGCGGGCCCAGCAGCGCACCCAGACCGGAGAGGAAGTAGACGATCACCAGCGGGCTGTTGTAGAGGTTCCAGGGCAGGATCAGCACCGCCAGGGTGGCACTGATCAGGCCGGCGCGGCGGAAGTTCAGGCGGCTGGGCGCCAGGCTCGAGAGCACGAAGGCCGGGGCGACAAAGTTGGCCATGATGTTCACCGCCACGGTGACGATCAGGAAGGCCAGGCAGCCGAGCACCAGGAAGGTCTTGTCAGGAATGGCGGCGATGATCTGGGTCGGGCTGTCGATGATCGTGCCATCGATGCTGAACTGCGCGCCGGACAACACAAAGCTGATCACCGCGAACACCAGGATGTTCACCGGCAGGCCCCAGAAGTTGCCGACACGGATGGTCTTGCGGCACGGCGAAGAACGCGCGAAGTCACAGAAGTTGAGAATCAGCGTGCCGTAAATGGCCAGCCACAGCGCGCCGCCGGCAAAGATCTGCGTCCACATCTTCACCCCGGTCAGCGGCTCGCCCACCGACCAGGCCAGGTTGCCATCCACCCGCAGGTACATCCACACCGCCAGCACCAGCACGGTCGAGAGGATTACCGGACCGGCAAACGACTCGTACTTGCGCACCATCTCCATGCCGAAGGTCAGGATCACCAACTGGACGAACCAGATGGCGACGAAACTGGCCCAGCCCAGGCTGGACAGCCCGAGGATGGCGTTGTGGTCGAAGCTAGCCAGGTGCGGCCAGATCGCCACCAGCAATACCCTGAGTACCACCGAGGCCAGGTACGTCTGGATACCGAACCAGGCGATGGCGATCACCGCACGAATGATCGCGGGCAGCTGCGCACCGTAGATGCCGAAGCTCATACGACTGATCACCGGGAACGGCACCCCGGTTTTCTGCCCCATGTAGCCAGACAGGTTCATGAAGAAGTACACCAGCGCCGCCCCCACTGCCAGGGCTGCAAGCATCTGCCAGCCGGACAGGCCGAGGGCGAACAGGCCCATGGCAAAGGAGTAGTTGGCGATGTTGTGCACATCGTTGGTCCACAAGGCGAAGATGCTATAGCCACCCCAGCGCCGGCCTGCGGCTTTGGTCGGGGCAAGGTCGGCGTTGTGCAGCTTCGGGCTCAGGCTGAGAGGCCCCGATACCTGCGCAGCAGCGACGGGGTCAGGTGACAGGTACGCGCTATCCAGAGGTTTGGAAGTATCCAATTGCATGTTCCCCGGGCTCCTGCTGCAGCGCCTGTGGTGCTACAGCAAATTATTGTTGGACTTGAGAGTTGGGACCGCTGTAGGCGCCTGGACGCCGATGCATACAAAGATTGCATACAATTTTTGTCTTACGATTTTCGAGGAACAATATGTGTGCCAAAGAGGTGGCGAACGGAGTGCGAACAGGTAGGTTTTATTCTTTTAACTATTTGTTTTTTATATATTTAAATTTTTAGGTGGACACCCGGAAGTGCTGATTAACCTGACCAAATGGTCAGCGCGCCTGGTGACAAAAATGAGAATCCAGGTAACGCAAGGCGGTTACATGTATGCACATCATCGCTACTTTAGTACACATAACCACTTAAAATTTGTGTACATATGGAAAGCATCGCGGGGGGGGAGGAAGCGTCGTTGGTGCTTGGTGGGGGGGGGGGAGCGTCCCTCGGTCCTAC
>NZ_JBMOWO010000112.1:0-78413 GCF_049310525.1 Pseudomonas sp. GZD-222 | reverse complement strand
ATAGGGAAAGCATCGCGGGGCAATCCCCCTCCGGCGGTTCCCGGCGGGAGCGGGCTTGCCCCGCGATTGACCTGATCATTTTCACCACGAAACTTTTGGTCACCGCGCATTTCCGGCATGCTGGGGCCATCAAGGAATTACGGAGCTGGTAATGACGGAAAAACTCCCCGCATCGACCGTAGAGCGTGTCTACCTGGGGGTCCACGAGGCAATCAGAAAACGCACCCTGCGTCCCGGCATGAAACTGGGCGAGTCCTCACTGGCGGAACTGTTCAAGGTCAGCCGCACCTCCGTGCGCGCCGCGCTCAAGCAACTGGAAGGCGATGGCCTGGTGTCCACCGAGCTGAACAAGGGCGCCTGGGTGTCACTGCCCAGCGATGAAGACATCCGTTCAGTGTTCGAAACCCGGCGTCTGATCGAGATAGGTATCGTCACCGAGCTCTGCCGCCGCGCGGACAAAAGCCTGCTGCAGCCGCTGCGCCTGCATGTGGCGGAAGAAGAAGCGGCTGCCGATGCCGGCGACCACGCCCGCTATGTCAACCTGCTGGGCGAGTTCCACCTGCGCCTGGCCGAAGTGCTGGACAATCCGGTGCTGCTCGACTGGTTCCGTAAATTGATCGAACGCGGCTCGCTGTACGCCTCCACCCTCGACGACGAACGCCACGAGGCTTGTCGCGGCAACGAACACCTGCGCCTGATCGAGTGCCTCGAAGCCGGCGATCAGTCAGCGGCCATCGAACTGGTATGTACCCACTTGAGCGGCATCGAGGAGGCGATCCTCAAAGCCACCCACAACCTCAAGGCCGACTACCACCCGCTCAAGCACTTGATCGGCGGCTGAACCCTGGGCATTCACGAATCCACTGCTATCGATCCCGATATTTAATTGGCCGATACCCTGCCACTTTTATAGGGTACGCAGCCTCAGCAAAGAGGTCGTGAAATGATTGATCGTGTGTTCGTCAATGCCGTCGCCGCCGACGGCAGTCCGCTGTCCCTGGCCGTCGCCGATGGCCGTATCGCTCGTCTGGGGGCCGATATTGGTGCCATCGAAGGTGTGGAGCGTATCGACCTGGGTGGGCAACTGTTGCTGCCGGGTTTCGTCGATGGCCATATCCACCTGGACAAAAGCTTTGTCGGCGACCGCTGGCATCCGCACCAGGCGGTCGGCAGCCTGCGTGAGCGCCTGGCCGTGGAAAAACGCCTACTGGCCCTGGCGCCGTCGATCGTCGAACGTGCCGATGCGTTGATCAGCCAGGCTGTGTCGTTCGGCACGGTTGCGATGCGCAGTCATGTCGATGTCGACGCCACCACCGGTTTGACCAATCTGCACGCGGTGATGGAAGCGCGCGAGAAGTGGCGCGGCATCGTCGACATTGAACTGGTGGCCTTCCCCCAGGCCGGGGTGATGTCCTGTCCGGGCACTGCCGATGTGCTGGAAGCCGCCATCCGTGACGGCGTCGAGGTGATCGGCGGCATTGACCCGACCACCCTCGATGGCGACGCCGAAGGTCAGCTGGAGGTGGTGTTCGGGATCGCCGAACGTCACGGGGTAAAAGTCGACATCCACCTGCATGAACCGGGCCTGCAAGGCGTCGAGCAACTGCAACGGATCGCTGCCCGTACCTGCGCCGCAGGGCTGCAGGGACGTGTAAGTGTCAGTCATGCCTATGCCCTCGGTCAGGTGCCCGAGGACGTGCTCGAACGCATTGCGCAAACCCTTGCCGAGGCCAGGGTCTCGATCATGACCAATGCCCCCGGCGATCATGCCTTCCCGCCTATCCTGCGCCTGCGCGCCGCCGGCGTGAACGTGTTCACCGGCAACGACAATATTCGCGATGCCTGGTGGCCCTACGGCAACGCCGACATGCTCCAGCGCGCCATGCTGATTGGTTACCGCTCGGGCTTCTACAGCGACGAAGAGCTGAACGTTGCCTTGGCCATGGCCACTTCGGCGGGTGCGGCGGTGATGGAGAAACACGACTATGGACTGAAGGTGGGCAATGACGCGACCTTCATCGTGGTCAAGGCACCCAATGCTGCTGCCGCCGTTGCCGCAGCGCCCGCCGAGCGGCGTCTGGTGCGGCGTGGCGAGCTGCAGCCCGCACCGATCGGTCTGCAGTTCGAGAAACACGCTTAGTCTCCAACAGACTTCAGCCCGGAACACCGCAACCTGTAGGAGCGGATTTATCCGCGATGGACCGCAGCGCGGGCCCAAAAGATGGGCCTGCTGCGCAGGCCATCGCGGATAAATCCGCTCCTACAGTTGAGCCAGTTTCCATAGATTGAGCTGCACCCCAAAAGTCCTACATCAACTCAACATCCGGGTCTGTCCTCAGGTCCCGGATTTGAGCCGGCTGAAGGCGCGGGTCAGTTCACGGTTGAAGGCCTTGCTGTTGTCATTCTTGCTGTACAGCCGTGCCCGTACCGCAGCGGGTGGATAGGTCCCGGGATCATTGCGAATCGCCGGCTCCACCAGCGCGTCGGCCGCCGTAATGGCGTTGGCGTACTGGATGTTGTTGGTGATCGGCGCGATCACCTCCGGGCGCATCAGGTAATCCATCAACTCCAGGGCTGCCTCGGGGTGCGGTGCATCCTTGGGAATCACCAGCGCATCCAGCCAGATCAAGGTGCCTTCACGGGGAATGCTGAAGGCAAGGTCAACCGCTTTGCCGGCTTGCTGCGCCTGATTGCGCGCAATGGCAACGTTGCCATTCCACGACATGGCCAGGCAGGTCTCACCGTTGGCCAGGTCGTTGATGTTGCGGTCGTTGTCAAAGTAGCGAATGTACGGCCGCACCTTTTGCAACAAGGCCTCGGCCTGGCGCAGGTCTTCGATGCGCTGCCGGTTGATGTCCAGGCCCAGGTAACGCATGGCCGCAGCGAACACCTCGTTGGGGTCGTTGAGCAGGCTTACCCCGCAACTGGCAAACTTCGACACCACCTCGGGATCGAACAACATCGCCCAACTGTCGAGCGGCGCCGAGGGCAAGCGGGCGTCCACGGCCTGCTTCTGGTAGCCGACGCCCGTGGTGCCCCAGGCATAGGTGCCGGCGTAGCGGTTGTCCGGGTCGAACACCGCCATATGCTGACGGAATTCGCTGCCAATCCCGGCAAGGTGCGGCAGCCGCGCCTTGTCCAGCGGCTGCAGCGCCCCGCTGCTGATCGCCCGCGACAGATGCTGGCCGGCGGTGAGCACCAGGTCATAACCACTGCGGCCGGTGAGCAGTTTAGTCTCCACGGTTTCCAGCGAGTCGAAGTGATCGGCAACCACACGGATGCCGGTACTTTTCTCGAAGTTGGCCAGGGTATCCGGGGCCAGGTACTCGCCCCAGATATACAGGTTCACGGTCGGTTGCTCATTGGCGGCCAGCGCCTGCGTCATACCGCACGCCAGCGCCAGGGCGAGGCCACAGGCGCGCAGGTTCATGAGGTTTTTCCCCCGGCATATTGCGGCATGGTGATACAAGCGACGTTGCCACCGCCGAGCAGGATCTCGCGGGAATTCTCGATACCGATGATGCGGTGGCCCGGGAACAGTTCGGCCAGGGTCGCCTGGGCCACGCTGTCGTTGCGGTCACCGAACAGCGGTACAACGATGGCCGAGTTACCCGCATAGTAGTTGATGTACGACGCGCAGATTTTCGTCCCGGCCTGGCGCAGGTGGGTGCCGTCGATCTGGTCCAGGCCCGCGGCTTCTTCAGCGGTCCACTCCAGCACATCAGGTTGGGGCAGCTTGTGCACCTTGAGTTCGCGACCGCGGCTGTCGCGGGTGCTGCGCAGGATGTCGTAGGCCTCTTGATAGATCTCCCACTGCGGGTCGTCGCGGTTGTCGGTCCATTGCAGCACCACCTCACCGGGGCGGACAAAGCAGGCCAGGTCATCGACGTGGCCATCGGTCTCGTCGAACTTGCAGCCACGCGGCAGCCAGATCACCTGCTCGGCGCCGAGGTAATCCTGAAGACGCCGCGTGACTTCCTCCTTGCCCAGATGCGCGTTGCGGTTGCGATTGAGCAGGCACTGTTCAGTGGTCAGCAGGCTACCCTGGCCGTCGCTCTGGATACCGCCCAGCTCGGCAATCAGCGGCGCGCGGTAGCGGTCGAGTTTTTCGATTTCGAGAATCTTCTGGGCAATCTGGTCGTCCTTGTCCCAGGGGTAATACAGGCCGCCGTCGAGACCGCCGTAGGCATTGAACTCGAAGTCGACACCGCGCACTTCACCGCTGGCATCGTTGACCACAAAGCAGGCGCCACTGTCGCGGAACCAGGTGTCGTTGCAGGTCATCTCCACCACCCGTACCTGGGCTGGCAGCAGGCGCCGGGCGTTGGCGTACTGGGCGGCCGAAGCGCAGACGGTAACCGGCTCGCTCGAGGCGATGGCGCTGACGATATCGACCCAGACCTTTTGCGCAGGCTTGGCACCGTTGCGCCAGACATCCGGGCGCTCAGGCCAGCCAAGCCAGCAGCCGGCCTTGTTCTCGAACTCGCCGGGCAGGCGGAAACCATCAGCTTTGGGAGTGGTAGTGAGCGAACGCGCCATGGACAACCTCTGCATTGGGTGGGGATAGCTGCACGCTACGCCGCCCGGCCTCAGGCTTCCAACGATGAAAACTCAGCGATTGATGAATTGAATTCAGGGTTCGCTGATCTGAGTGGTGAACCATTCTATGAAGTCGGCGACCGCGCCGCGCTCCAGGCGCAAGCGTTCGCACACCAGCGCATATTGGCCCATGGCCGCGACACTGGCGGCGAACGGCCGTACCAGTCGACCGCTGACCAGGTCCGCCTGACAGGTGAGGTTATCGCCCATGGCCACGCCCTGCCCCAGTGCCGCCGCCTCCAGGGCCAGCGCCGCGTGGGGAAAATACAGCTGGCGGCCGGGTTGGGCGTCTTCGGCATGGGTGGCGAGCCAGGCGGTCCAGGTCTTGCCGTCCTGATCGTCGTGCAGTAGGCAGTGACGCACCAGGTCGCGAGGACGCTTCAGCCCACCGAGGTTGAACAGCCCGGGGCTGCACACCGGGAAGAACTGCAACAGCGGCAAGGGCCGGACGAAATGGGTGCTGGCGTCCAGCGGGCTGGTACCGTAAGTGATGGCGATATCGACGTCAGCCGCCGGTGCCCCGGCATCGATGGGTTGCTCGTGCAGGTGCAAGGTAATGTGTGGATAGCGACTGCTGAAGTCGGCCAGCCGCGCCACCAGCCACTTCTGTGCCAGCTCCGCAGTGACCGCCAGGCGCAGCACGGCCTGGGACGCCGGGTCGCGCAGTTCATCACAGGCTTTGCCGATCAGTTCAAAAGCTTGTTGCAGGTGTTGCAACAGCCGCCCTGCTTCACTGGTCAGGCGCACCTGGCGGCCTTCGCGGACGAACAACTCGACGCCGAGTTGCTCCTCCAGCTGGCGAATCTGATGGCTCACCGCACTGTCGGTGACACACAGTTCGGCGGCGGCGCGGCCGAAATGGCCATGGCGGGCGGCGCATTCGAAGGTGCGCAAGGCGGTCAGTGAAGGCAATCGACGCATCGCAAACTCGCTGATCTGGAATCGCCCAGCAGCATAGCTGAAGTGACCGGCGAAGGCAGCGCCATGCTGGCAATGTACCATCTGCTCGGCTAGCATGCCGCTGAAAACCGGCACTGGCCGGTGGGCCGCAAGGCCGCCTGCGGAGAGCGATACACGTGCTGCTGAGCATCCCCACCCTGTTGCTGGTGGCCATCTTTATCTTCAGCCTGATGGGCCTGCTGACCTTGCATGCCTGGAGCCGCGGCGTACGCGAACAGACCCTCGGCTACCTGGGTGGCATGCTGTTGCTCGCGGCCCTCGGGGTGGCGCTGATCAGCCTGCGCGGGCTAGCCCCGAACTTCATTGCCCTGGTGCTGGCCAATGTTGTGCTGCTGCTCAGCGCAGCGATGAACTGGACGGCCATGCGCGTGTTTGGTGGGCGTGCGCCCCACTGGCCAGGTATCTTCGCCGGGCCACTGCTCTGGTTGCTGTGGGGCGTCATCCCCGGTTTTTATGACGACCTTGGCCTGCGCGTCACGTTGTACTCGCTGTTGGCCACCTGCTACGGCGTGCTCTCGGTGTTCGAGCTGTGGCGCAACCGCCAGCGCCTGGAAGCCGCCTACCTCCCCGCCCTGCTCCTTATCCTGGTGCATACCGGCTTCTACGCAGTGCGCACCCTCGCCGACCACGGTGTATCGCTGGAACAGGCGATGGCCAGCAATGGCCGCGGCACCGCATTCTTTTCCTTCATGCTGTTCGAGTCGATGCTCTACGCCATCGGTATCGCCTACGTCACCCTGGCGATGGTCCGCGAGCGCGCCGAACTCAAGTTCAAGGCGGCGGCCTATGCCGACCCGCTGACCGGCATCGGCAATCGCCGGGCGTTTCTGTCTCACGGTGAGCGGTTGCTGGCCGAATGCAAGCGACGAGGCGAACCGGTCACCCTGTTGCTGTGCGACCTGGATAATTTCAAGCGTCTCAACGACAGCTATGGTCACCAGACCGGCGACCAGGCACTAGTTGCCTTCAGCCAGGTCGCTAGCCAGCGCATTCGCCAGGAGGATGTGCTCGGTCGCATCGGCGGCGAAGAGTTTGCCTGCTTGCTGGCCAATACCGACGAGCACAGCGCGCGGCTCGTCGCCCAGCGTATCTGCGACAGCTTCCATGCGTTGCCGCTACTGGCGCCAGGGCTGTTGAGTGTGAGTATCGGCATCGCCAGCAGCCAGGCCGGTGAGCATGATCTGGCGCGGTTACTGTCGATGGCTGACCACGCGCTCTATGCGGCCAAGGATCAAGGCCGCAACCGTGTGCAGGTCTATCAGGGGCCTGTCAGTGCTCCCGCGCCAACCAGTCCAGCAGCCACAAACCAGCCGGCCCCGGCGGAGTAAGTCGCGACCACGCCGCATCCACGGCAATTGGACGTGGCCAGCCACCCAGGCACAGCTCCACCAACTGGCCGTGGCCGTACTGCTGCACAAGACCGTGAGGCAGCTCGGCCCAACCAAAGCCTTGTTCGGTCATTTCCAGCAGCAACAGGTAGTCCGGTGCCGACCAGACCCGTCCCTGGGGCTTGTTCTCACTGTCGGTGTAGGTATTGAGGTACAGCTGACGATGACTCGCCAGGTGCGCCTGCGTAGGCTCCTGCAACGCAGCCAGCGGATGTTCGCGGACAACGAAAATGCCCATCTGCGCCTGCTTCGGCAATCGGCGCACGGCGATGTCGGGCGGATAACTCGCCTGCGCCGCCAGCAACCCCAGGTGCGCCCGGCCGCTCTGCAGCAAGCCCAGAACATCCCCCGCCTCAGCAATCATGCATTCAAGCTCAATGTCCTGATAACGCTGCTCGAATTGATGCATGACCTGATTGTCCGGGGTGAGCTGATACATGTCCGAGAGCACGATAGTCAGCCGCGGCTCGACGTTATCGGCCAGACGGATACTCAATTCGTCAAGTCGCTCACTGGCGGCGAGGATTTCCTGGACATGCCCCAGCACCTTGCGTCCGGCCTCGGTGAGCACCGGCTGACGGGCCTGACGGTCGAACAGGCTGACGCCCAGGTCGGCCTCAAGGTTGGCGATCGCGGCGCTGATGGTCGACTGGCTTTTGCGCAACTTGCGCGCCGCCGCCGAGAACGAGCCAAGGGCAACGGCTTCGACAAAAGCGTGTAGAGCTTCGGGGGAATAGCGCATGGGTCCATCGCTTTTATCGATTGAATGCTTTTTTAACATAAGCAAAAAAACGATGACAATCCCTCCTTCGATCTCAGCACGCTGTCCTGTCATGGCCTGATACAACAGCGTTGAACGATGGCACTCGATGGCAAAAGCTTGGCGTCAGCCGACAATCGAATCACACCAACATCAGGCAGGCTGCCGAAAACCTCAGCAACATCGCCATCAGAGTAAAAGGTGTGGGAATGGACAAGAACAATAATGCAGACGTCAGCCGCCGCAGGTTTCTACGCAACGCAGGCGTAGTCGGTGCCGCAGGCGCGGTAGCAACAGTGGTCGCCGCGCCGAATGGTATGGCGATGGCCGATGAACCGCGACAAACCAGTCGCCGCGCCGACTGCGACTACGACGTCATTGTGATCGGTGGCGGATTTGCCGGTGTGACTGCCGCACGCGACTCCATGAAGAACGGCTACAAGACCCTGCTGCTGGAGGCGCGCAACCGCCTTGGCGGGCGTACCTTCAGCAGTGAGTTCGCCGGCCACAAGATCGAACTTGGCGGCACCTGGATACACTGGAGCCAGCCATTCGTGTGGAGCGAGGTACAGCGCTATGGCCTGAAGCTCAAGGAAACCCCGGAACCCTTTGTCGAAGACAAACAGACCATCTACGTGCTTCACGATGGCAAACGCATCGAACTCAAGGGCGAGGACCTGGGCACCGTCGCTCAGGCTGTCAACGCCTACTTCGCGGAGGGCCGAAAACTGTGGGAGCGCCCGTACGATGCCAAGCACACATGGGAGGCGTTGCTCGCCGTCGACAGCATGACGGCTGCCGATCGTTATGCGCAGATCAAACTCACACCCTTGCAACGCACCATTGTCGATGCCTACGTCGCCGGTGCCGCCCACTCGACGAGCGACCGCGCCTCCTACGCTGACGTATCGCGGTGGTGGTCGTTGCCGGGCTGGGATCTGTCATTGTTCGTTGATTCGCTTGGTCACTACACGTTCAAGGACGGTACCGTCAGCCTGATCAACGCCATGATCGATGATGGCAAACCTGAGGTACGCCTTTCCTCGCCGGTAACCAAGGTCGAGGACCAGGGGAATCGCGTACTGGTTACCACCCAGCAGGGCGACACTCTCTCTGCGGCTGCGGTGATCATCGCCGTGCCGATGAACGTGTTGCCGCGCATCGCCTTCAGTCCTGCGCTCGATCCTGCACTGGTGGCGGCGGCGAAGGAAGGCCACACCGGCAGCGGTATCAAAGTGTTCGTGCGTACCAAGGGCAAGCTGCCCACCGATGGCAAGATGCTCGGCATTGCCGATTCGACACAGCCGCTCAATCTATTGGTCACCTACGCCAAGGCAGAGGACCACACTATATTCGTCGGTTTTGGCAGTGACCCCGGCAAGCTCGATATTCAGGACCGTGACGCCGTGCAGCAGGTTGTCAGTTCGTTCTTCCCGGGCATGGAAGTGCAAGAGTGCTATGGCTATGAATGGACGCTCGACCCTTATTCCAAGGGTACTTACTGCAGCTACAGGCCGAACTGGCTAGGCAAGTACTACGACCATTTCCAGAAGGACCGCGGCAGGGTGGTGTTTGGCCAGGGTGACCATGGCGAAGGCTGGCGCGGCTTCATCGATGGCGCCATCAGTGCTGGCAGCCTGGCCGCCAAACGCACGCAAACGCTACTGGGCTGATGCCGAGCGCCGGTGGTCGCTCAAACGGCCATCGGCTACTGTTGGTACTGCTGACGATAGTCCCGCGGCGTCAAGCCGGTCCAGCGCCGAAACGCCCGGGTAAAAGAGCTGGCCTCGTAGTACCCCAGGCGCATTGCAATTTCGGTCAGGCTCAATGAAGAGTGACGGACCAGATCCAGCGCCCTGGCCTGGCGAACTTCCTCGACCAGTTCGTTGAACTCCACATTCAGCTCACTGAGCCGGCGTTGCAGCGTGCGTTTGCTCATGCACAGCTGCGAAGCGACCTCTTCCAGCGCCACTTTGCCGCCTTTGAGATCGGTTTCGATTGCCAGGCTGATGCGCATGGCCAGATCGTTGTCGGCAACGCGTCGCTTGCGTTGTTCCTCCAGTCCCGGCAGCAGCGCCTGAAACAAGCGCGGGTCGGCCGTCACCAAGGGTTCGTCGAGCATCGCCGCTGGCCAGACCAGCGCGTTGCTGGACTGCTCAAAGCGCACCGGACACTGGAACGCCTGGCGGTGCAACGCCGTGCTGGCCGGTTGCGGATGGGCAAAATCAACGCGTGCCAGCGAAAAACGGCCCGCAGTGCATTCCATCAATCGCGTATACAGCACGGCCAGCGCATATTCGGCATCCTGGCGGCGCTCGGTGATACTGGGGTCGGTCAGGCGATAGCAGATCTCCAGATGACTGCCACGCACCTGCCAGGTCAGTTCATTGGCCTGGGCGTGGACTACCATGTAGCGGCTGCCAAAATCCAGCATCGCACGCACGCTCGAAGCGCTACGTGCGGCATGCCCGAAGCCACCCAGCAGAATGTCGCCAGGTGCCCCTGCGAGCAGACCGAGCCCCATGCGCAAGCCCAGATCGGGGTCCAATTGCGCCGCAGCAACCTCCAGCAAGGCGTTGTACTTGCTCAGCGGGATAATCACGTCGGGGCGTTCAAGTACTTCAGGAGCCAGCCCTACCACACCGAGAAACGGCCGGAACAGGTCTGCGTGACGCAGCAGCAAAGCCTCAGTGTACACGGTGTAGTTCAAGCGAGACATAGTCGTTGCGCTCCTCGGACTGCCCATTCCTTTGCGGCCAATTGTCGGTAGATAACGACAATGCCACGGTGCAATACAGATTGCACTGGGCTTGGCAGCCGCGGACGGCTCTTGGCGCAAATGGCGCCGAATGGCAAAACATTGGCACCACCGGGAAAGCACACAAGTGATGGCTGTACGACTGTGCTGCGCATACCTTGCCGTTGCCCTGGAGCTCCGATGAACACCCGACTGCCGTTCCTGCTGCTGAGTATGCTGCTGAGCCTTTCCTGCCTGGCCGAACCGGCCAGGCCCAACATCGTCCTGATCCTGGTCGACAACCTCGGCTACGGCGAGCTGGGTGTCTACGGCGGCGGCATCTTGCGTGGCGCCGAGACGCCACGCATCGATCAGCTGGCCAACGAGGGTATACGGCTCACCAACTTCAACGTAGAGGCGCAATGTACACCGTCGCGTTCAGCGCTGATGACCGGCCGTTTTCCGCTTCGCTCGGGGACATATCGTGTGCCTAGCGCCGGCGCGTCGGATGGGCTGACCCTGTGGGAAGTAACCCTGGCCGAGCTGCTTTCCGCCCGCGGTTATGCCACGGGAATCTGGGGTAAATGGCATCTGGGCAGCAGTAATGCACGCCTGCCCACGCAGCAAGGCTTCGACGAGTTCTATGGCCTGCCTCGCACCTATGACGAAGCCATCTGGAGCCATGCCGACGACACCGACGGCCTGTGGCCGGCAATGGGCAGCAAGCAAGGTTGGGACGAAACGCTGGTACCTGCCCAGCCCATTTATGACGCCCGTCGCGATGAACCACCACAGAAAGTGAAAAAACTCGATCTCGCCAGCCGGCGCACCCTGGATGAGGAAATTACCGATCGCGCAAGCGCATTCATCAAACGCAACGCCGAAGCCGGCAAACCATTCTTCGCCTTTGTCTCGTTTTCTCTGATGCACATGCCGACGCAACCGAATCCGGCCTTCGCCGGCAAAACCGGCAACGGCTCCTGGGCCGACGCCCTGGCAGAGATGGATTACCGCACCGGCCAGTTGCTCGACACGCTGAAGCAGGCTGGCATCGCCGACAACACCTTGGTGGTGTTCGCCAGTGATAATGGCGGCGAGGCCACTCTACCGTGGGCGGGGGCCAACGGGCCCTGGCGCGGCACTTATTTCACCGCCATGGAAGCGTCGTTGCGTGCGCCGTTCATTCTGCGCTGGCCAGGGCAAACACCGGCAGGCATGGCCAGCAACGAGATCGTGCACATCACTGACCTGTACACCACCCTCGCCCACGTCGGCGGCGCGCAAATCCCCACGGACCGTGCCATAGACGGCGTAGACCAGCTGGCTTTTCTCACCGGCAAACAGCCAAATTCCAATCGCGAAGGCTTCCCGGCCTATGTTTCCGACCGACTGTCGGCGGTCAAATGGCGCAACTGGAAGCTGCACTTTTTCCAACAGGAGCACATGCTCGATCCCGCCTTGCCACTTCCGGTCCCGCGTTTGCACAACCTGCTGACCGATCTGCGCGAAGAACGCAACGTGATCATCGAGAACTCCTGGGTACTGCACCCGGCAATGCGCGTCGTCAATGATTTCAAGGCCAGCCTTAAACAGTACCCGCCGATCGAGCCCGGTACGCCTGACCCGTACACCCCGCCACAGTAACCATCGCAGCGCACCCGATTGGCACGCCATGACAAGTCGCTGGCGCGCCACGGCGATTCAAAAAACCTTCCCGCTGCCACTTTAGCGCTACCCGAAACGCAGCACTAAGGAACCTTAATGCCCCCTCTTCTACGCCCATTGGCCACAGCCTTCGCCCTGGCCCTGAGCCTGCCCGTCCTGGCTGCCGAGTGCGATGAGCAAGCCGGCCAGAAAGTCTTTCAGACCAAATGCAGCGCCTGCCACGCCCTCGACGCCGACCGCGTCGGACCGCACCTGGCCGGTGTGGTAGGCCGGCCTGTTGGTTCGGTGCCCGGTTTCAATTACTCAAGCGACCTGGCCGGCGCCAAGCACGAATGGAATGCGCAACTGATCGACCGCTGGCTGACCGCACCCGCGCAGCTGTTCCCGGAAACGACCATGGCCTTCAGTGGCCTGCGCAACGTTGAGGAACGACAGGCTGTGCTGTGTTTTCTGCAGCAGCACAGCTAGCCACCGCCAGCAATCGCGCAGCGATCAGAACCAGCAAGCGAGTAAACGGGCTTGCCACGGTGACAATAACAATAAGGAAACACCCCATGCGCACCACCCACTTCCAGCATTTGATGCTGGCTACCGCACTTTCAGCAGGCCCCTTCAGCGAAGCATTCGCCGTGTCTTTCAGCGCTGGCGAACTTCAGGGGCAATTCGACTCGGCGCTGTCGATCGGCTCCAGTTGGTCGACCCAGAGTCCCAGCAACAAACTTATCGATAGCAGCAATGGCGGCCGAGGTTTTTCATCATCCGGCGATGACGGCCGGCTGAACTTCAAGAAAGGCGAAACCTTCTCGAAAATCTTCAAGGGCGTGCACGACCTGGAGCTGAGCTACGGCGACACCCGGGCTTTTGTGCGCGGCAAATACTGGTACGACTTCGAACTCAAGGACGAGAACCGCCCGTTCAAGCAGATCAGCGATGATGGCCGGGAAATGTCGGCACGTTCCTCTGGCTCGCAAATCCTCGATGCCTTCATTGCCCAACGTTATGAGCTGGCCGGGCACCCCGGTGACGTTCGGGTGGGCAGGCAGGTGGTCAGCTGGGGCGAAAGTCTGTTCATCGGCAACTCGATCAACTCGATCAACCCCCTCGACGTCGCCGCGCTGCGTCGCCCCGGCGCCGAACTCAAGGAGGGGCTGATCCCGGTCAACATGTTCTACTTCTCCCAGGGTATCACCGACAGCCTCAGCCTTGAGGCGTTTTACCAACTGCAATGGAAACCCTATGCACTGGACAACTGCGGCACCTTCTTCGGGGCCGACCCGGTCGCAAAAGGCTGCAACAACAACCTGAACGGCGGTTTGGCCGGGGTTGCACCGCTTGAACCGATCGCCGCAGCGGCAGGACTGGGCTTTGGCATCAGCAGCCCGGAAGGCGTGATCGTACGCCGCGAAAAGAACAACGACCCGCGCGACAGCGGCCAGTACGGCATGGCCTTGCGCTGGCTGGGCGATGGCGTGGAGTACGGCGCGTACTACATCAACTACCACTCGCGAGCGCCACGGTTCAGCCTGCGCACCGCCAGCGGCGTGAGCAACTTCATCAATAACGACCCGGGGTTCGCAGCACTCGCCGACCCTGACCTGCAGTTCGCACTCGGTCTGGCGACCGGCGCCGGCAACACCAGCTACTTTCTCGATTACCCCGAAGACATCCACCTGTATGGCGCCAGTTTCGCCACTGAACTGCCCAGCGGAACGGCATGGAGCGGCGAGATCAGTTACCGCCCCAACGCGCCCATCGGCATCAACACCGCCGACCTGTTCGGGGGTGCGCTGAACCCGACCTTCCGCGCCCTGACCGGGAGCGATATCGAACCGACCGTGCAGGCCGAGGAAGGTCAGGTGCTACAGGGCTGGAAGCGCAAGGAAGTGACCCAGGCCCAGACCTCCTTCCTGCATGTGTTCGACCCGGTGCTGGGCGCGACCTCGCTGAGTGTCGCCGCTGAAGTGGGGCTGACCCACATCGGTGGCCTGGAGTCGCTGGAGAAGCAACGCTACGGCCGCGATTCGGTGTATGGCGACATCACCCAAGGCGGCCGCCACGGCTACTACACCGCAAATTCCTGGGGCTACCGGGTCTTCACCAACCTCAAGTACAGCGATGTATTCGCCGGGGTCAATCTGGTGCCAAACCTGTTCTGGTCACACGACGTAGACGGTTACGGACCGGTATTCAACGAAGGCGCCAAATCCGTCGGCCTGGGCCTCGATGCCGATTACCGCAACACCTATGCCGCCAGCATCAGTTACACCAACAACTTCGGCGGCGACTTCAACACCGACATCGACCGTGATTTTGTCTCGCTCAGCTTCGGCGTGAACTTCTAAGCATCCTCAGGAACACACACATGAAAACCATCCTCAACAAAGGCTGCATCCTCGCACTGAGCTTGCTGACCAGCCAGGCAATGGCCGCTGTCTCCGCCGACGAAGCAGCCCGGCTCGGCACGACCCTGACACCGCTGGGCGCGCAAAAAGAAGGCAACGCCGATGGCAGCATTCCCGCCTGGACCGGAGGGCTGCCCAAAGACGCCGGCAAGGTCGCGTCGAACGGATTTCTGGCCAACCCCTTTGGCGCCGAAAAGCCCCTGTTCGTCATCACCGCCAGCAACGCCGATCAGTATCGGGACAAGCTCACCGAGGGCCAGATGGCCCTGTTCAAACGCTACCCGGCGACCTACCGCATGCCGGTTTATCCCTCCCACCGCTCAGCAACCGTACCTGCCGCGGTGATGCAGGCTGCCCGCAACAGCGCGCTGTATGTGCAGCCCGTCAATGACGGGGATGGCGTGAGCAACTTTGAGAAAAGCGGCTACTACGCGTTTCCGATTCCGAACAATGGCGTTGAAGTGCTCTGGAACCATGTCACCCGCTATGTGGGCGGCAACTACTGGCGCAGCTACATCCAGGTCACTCCGCAAGAGAATGGCGCCTATACCCCGGTCCGTTTCGAGGAAGAGCAAGTGTACCCGGCGCAAGTCGCCGATTTTCCGCCCGAGCGCAAGGGCGGCATCCTCTACATGGTCAAGCAGAAGGTCACCGCGCCAGCGCGCCTGGCCGGTACTGCAGTGCTCGCCCACGAGACCCTCAACCAGACCGTAGAGCCGCGCCTGGCCTGGGTTTACAACGCCGGTCAACGCCGGGTACGGCGAGCCCCGCAGATTGCCTATGACGGCCCGGGCACTGCCTCCGAAGGCTTGCGTACCGCCGATAACCTGGACATGTTCAACGGCGCACCAGACCGCTACGAGTGGACGCTGGTTGGCAAAAAAGAGCTGTATATCCCGTACAACAGCTACGCGCTCGAATCCCCGACGCTCAAATACGACGACATCGTCAAAGCCGGGCATATCAACCCCGACCACACTCGCTACGAGCTGCACCGGGTATGGGAAGTGGTGGCGACGCTCAAGCCGGGCAGCCGCCATGTGTACTCCAAACGGCACATGTACCTGGACGAGGACACCTGGCAGATTGCCGAAGCCGACCACTATGACGGTCGTGGCCAGCTGTGGCGCGTCGCCGAAGGTCATGCGCTTTTCAACTACAGCCAGCAGGCTTCCTATCTGGCAGTCGAGACCCTGTACGACCTGATGTCCGGACGCTATCTGGCGCTGGGTATGCGCAACCAGGAGCCGGGCACCACCAAATATGGCCTGGCCGCGAAGTACTACGACTTCACGCCAGCCGCTTTGCGCACTGACGGCCTGCGCTGAGGTAGTTTCTGGGGGAAACAGCGCATGACTCCATCGCTTTTATCGATGGAACCTATTTTCGACATAAGCGAAAAAACGATGACAATCACGCCATCGAATCCAATCGTTCAGGTGTTGTCATGCGTGTTTCCAACAAATCCTTCGTCGAGCGTATCGTCCACGCCGTAGGCTTCGAGGCCATCGCCGTACTGATCTGTGCCCCGCTCGGCGCCTGGCTGCTCAATCGCTCGATGCTCGAAGTCGGCACCCTGGCGGTGGTGCTGTCGAGCGTGGCGATGCTCTGGAACATGCTCTACAACAGTATGTTCGACCGCTTCTGGCCTGCAGATCGGGTCAAGCGCAGCGTCAAGGTCCGGGCCCTGCATGCCAGCGGTTTCGAGATCGGTTTTGTCGTGATCGGCGTACCGATCGCCGCGCTGATGCTCAACCTGTCGCTGGTGCAGGCGTTCATGCTGGAGATCGGCTTCTTCGTCTTCATGCTGCCCTACACCATGGCCTACAACTGGGGCTATGACCTGCTGCGTCAGCGCCTGCTCAACGCCCGGACGGGCCGGCTGCAAATGCAATAAGCGTTGCCGTGGCAACGCCTTTAAATTCAGGGGGCTTGGACTCGTGAAATTTATCTGGTAGTTTTTCATGAAAATATACCAATAAAAATTCACGAGACTCGCCATGTTCAAGCAATCCGCCCAGCATGTCGCCAGCTACTACGCCCGCACCTACCCCGGTGCCATCCCTTTGCGCCCGACCCTGCACGAACGCCTGGACACCGAGGTGTTGATCATCGGCGCCGGCTTCAGCGGTTTGCACACTGCCTTACGCCTGGCCCTGGCGGGCAAGCGGGTGACGCTGCTGGAGGCCAGCCGTGTGGCCTGGGCAGCCTCCGGGCGCAATGGCGGGCAGGCACTGCTGGGCTGGTCGTGCGACATGCCGCCGCTGGAAAAGGCCCTGGGCCTGGAACGTGCCCGGCAGCTGTGGGACAGCATGTGCTGGGCCGCCGGCGAAATGCGTGAACTCCCCGGCCGCCATGGCTTCGAGGTCGATTACCGCTCCGGTAGTCTGTGGACGGCGGTACTGCCACGGCGGGTCGGCATGCTGCGCGAAGCCCAGCGCGAGGCGGTGGAAAAATGGGGCTACGACAAGCTGCAGTTGATCGAACGCGAGGCCTTGCCGGAGTGGATCGACAGCCCGCGCTACCAGGCCGCGCTCTACGACCCGCAAGGCGCCCACCTCAACCCGCTGAAACTGGCCCAGGGCCTGGCCTCGGCGATTGAAGAGGCCGGTGGCCGCCTGTACGAGCAATCCCGCGTCCTCGATTACCGCGAGACCGCCAACGGCTTTATCGCCCGTACAGAACACGGCGAAGTGCGCAGCGATGTCCTGGTCCTGGCCTGCAATGCCTACATCGACAACCTCGACCGGCAACTGTCACGCCGCCTGCTGCCGGTGGGTTCCTACCAGGTGGCAACCGTTCCCCTGGACCCCGCCTTCGCGCGTTCGCTGCTGCCGCGTAACAGCTGCGTCATCGACAACCAGTTCGTACCGGACTATTTCCGCCTGACCCCGGATCACCGCTTGTTGTTTGGCGGTGGCTGCACCTACCTGGGCGGCATTCCCAACGACGTTGCCGCCGCCACCCGCCCGGTACTTGAGCGTGCCTTCCCGCAGTTGCGCGGAGTGGCCATCGAGCACGCCTGGGGCGGGCATCTGGACTGCAGCCTGCGCCGCACCCCGGACATCGGCCAGCGCGGCCAGCGCTACTGGTTGCAGGGCTTCTCCGGGCATGGCGTACTGCCGACCCTGGCCGGCGCCCGTGCCGTCAGCGATGCCATTCTCGGCGACAGCGAGTTGCTGGCGTTGTACCAGGCCATCGACAACGGCCGCTTCCCCGGCGGCGATTTGCTTGCCGCCCCGCTGGAAGCAGCGGCCAAGGCCTGGTACCGCCTGCGCGACAATCTTTAAGAGGACAGCACCATGGACATGCAGGATGAAATCGAAGGCTTGGCAATCCTGATCCGTGACCTGCGCAAACACCGCAACCTGACGCTGGGCGAACTGGCCCAGCGCATCGACCGCTCGGTGGGCTTTCTGTCCCAGGTCGAACGCGGTCTGTCGCGCCCCACCGTGGCCGACCTGACCGCCATCAGCGAAACCCTGGATGTGCCCACCACCTATTTCTACAACCTGAGCAAACCACGCGAAGTTGACTGGGTCACCCGCCCAGGAGAGCGGCGCACGCTCTACTACGCCGGCGGCATCACCGACGTGCTGGTCTCGCCCAAACTCACCGGCAGTTTCTCCATGCTCGAAAGTCACCTGGCACCCGGCGCCACCAGCGGCGAGGGGCATTTGAACGACAGCTCCGAACAAGGCGGCTTTGTCCTCGAAGGACAGCTGAGCCTGTGGCTCGATGACAGCGAAGCGCCGGTGACCCTGGGCCCCAACGACAGCTTCCAGCTGCCGCCGCACAGCCATTTTCGTTACGCCAACCTCACTGAGCAACCGACACGGGTGCTCTGGGTATTCCGTTGAACCACGCTGCAGGATTGCAATCGATGACAACAACAAAAAGCTTTGCCGATCTGCTCACTGAAGTTCGTGAATTTCGCACCCGATTCCCTGACGTGCGCTATGTCGACCTGATCAGCCTGGACATTCCCGGGCACTTCTATGGCAAGCGCTACCCGATCGACATGCTCGAAAAGGTCGCCGCCGGCAGCCCCTTGAAACTGCCGCAGAACTGCGTGCTGCTAGGCGTCCAGGGCGGCCTGTTCCCGATTGGCGACTACTGCTTCCACGATGGCGACCCGGATGCGCCGCGGCGCCTGATCCCAGGCACGCTGAAACCGGTGCGCTGGGAAAACCAGCCGCTGGGGCAGATGCTGATCAGCTCCGACGGCACCCACGCGCCCATCGAGTTCGAACCGCGGGAAGTGCTCGCCCAGGTCCTGCAGCGCCTGGCGCGTCGCGGCATTCGCCCGGTGGTGGCGTTCGAACTGGAGTTCTACCTGTTCGACCGCAGCCTCAAGGAAGGCCTGCCGCAGTTCCCCCGCGACCCGTTCAGCGATGACCCGGACGACCAGCCGAACATGCACATCGAGCGTTTGTCACGCTACTCCGACGTGTTGCGCGAGATGGTCGAAGCGGCCAACGAGCAAGGCGTGGACGCCAACGTCATCACCGCCGAACTTGGCCCTGGCCAGTTCGAAATCAACTTCGGCCACTGTGATGACGGTCTGCGCGCCGCCGACTGGGCGGCGTTGTTCTGCCGCAGCACCCGTGGCGTGGCGCTCAAGCACGGGATGCGCGCCAGCTTCATGAGCAAGCCGTACCTGGAAGCACCGGGCAGTGGCATGCATGTGCATGTCAGCCTGTATGACCAGGATGGCAACAACCTGCTCGCCGCCGACGACCAGCGCCCCTTGCGCCATGCCGTGGCCGGTTGCCTGGAATTGCTGCCCAGCTGCATGCCGATCTTCGCCGCCAACCACAATGCCATGCGCCGCTACGGCGCCATGGTCAATGCCGCCAGCCGCGCCAGCTGGGGTTTTGAGGATCGCGATGCATGCATCCGCATCCCCGAGTCCGACCCGCGCAACCTGCGCATCGAACATCGCCTCGCCGGTGCCGATGCCAACCCTTACCTGGTGCTGGCCGCGATTCTCAGCGGCATGGAACACGGGCTGGATGCCGCCCGCGAACCCATCGCCCCGCTCAACGAAGATCGCAGCAGCGGCATCGAGTTTCCCAAGGACATGCTCAGTGCCGTCAGTGCCATGCGCCAGCACCCGGTGGTCAACCAGAGCCTGGGCAGCGAGTTCGTGATGGTTTACTGCGAGAACAAGCGCCAGGACCATCTGGCGTTCATGCAGGACATCAGCGCCCGGGAGTATCGCTGGTTCCTTTGATGCCGACAGGAGCAACACGCTCAGGTAGGAGCGGGCCTTGCCCCGCTCCTACAGTCCCCCTATCGCCACCCCAGGTCTTCAGCAAATCGCAGCAAGTACCCATCGGGATCGAGCACCAGAAAATTTCGCTGCCCCCGATGTTGATCGTTGCTACGGTACCAACGCTCCTCAACCGCCTGCCGGAGGGTGTAACCTGCCTGCTCCACGGCGCCTGCCAACGCCAAGGCGTCGGGGCACTCGATGGACAGGTTCATCCCGCGGCCAAACGGCGGCTCCAGCGGGCCGACACGCCAGGGCGATTCGCTGTGCCAGTCCTGCTCGAGCATGATCTGGCTGTTGCCGAAAGACAGAAAGGCGAACTTGTCCTCCGCGCGCTCGTACTCAACGTTGAAGCCCAACACGTCGCAGTAAAAGCGTAGGCTTTGCGTGAGGTCGGAAACGATCAGTTCCGGGACCAGGGCATTCATCTTGAACATGTACTGCTTCCCTTCAGTTATTGGCGAGTCAATCTATCTACAAACCGTTGAGCAAACCAGGAAATTGACCCATGAGCAAAGCACCCTATACCCCGCCCAAGGTCTGGACGCATGACGCACCGTCGGGTGGCGAGTTCGCCAACATCAACCGGCCAGTCGCCGGGCCGACCCATGACAAAGTCCTGCCGGTCGGCAAGCACCCCTTGCAGCTTTATTCATTGGCCACACCCAACGGCGTGAAGGTCACCATCCTCCTCGAAGAACTGCTGGCACTCGGGGTTAGCGCTGCCGAGTACGACGCCTGGTTGATCCGCATCGGCGAAGGCGATCAGTTCTCCAGCGGCTTTGTCGACATCAACCCCAACTCGAAGATTCCGGCGCTGCTGGACCGCAGTGTGGAACCGGCGATTCGCGTGTTCGAGTCCGGCTCGATCCTGCTGTACCTGGCAGAAAAATTCGGCCACTTCCTGCCCCGCGATCCGGCCGGGCGTACCGAAACCCTGAACTGGCTGTTCTGGCAAATGGGTGCGGCGCCGTACCTGGGTGGCGGCTTCGGGCACTTCTATGCCTACGCGCCCGAAAAATACGAATACCCGATAAACCGCTTCACCATGGAAGCGAAACGCCAACTCGATGTGCTGGATCGCCGCCTCAGCGAAAACGCTTACCTGGCGGGCGACGACTACACCATCGCCGATATCGCGATCTGGCCCTGGTACGGCCAGCTGGTGCGCGGCAACCTGTATTCGGCGGGTGAGTTCCTCAATGTGCAGGAATACACCCATGTGCAACGCTGGGCGGAAGAAATCGCCAAACGACCTGCGGTAAAACGTGGGCAACGGGTTAACCGGACCTGGGGCGATGAAGAGAGTCAGGTGCCGGAACGGCATCAGGCGGCGGACCTGGACTGAAGCCTGATCAGATTGGGGGGAGATTGTCCCAAATAACCATTTATGGGGAACTCCCCCCACCCACCGATAAAATCTGCTTATCGCCTTTCGTCGTAACGAAAATCAACTCATTGAATAAATTCAATTTTTTCTTTTAACACCCTCGATCCTGCAGGTTGGTGCGTTTTTTGCCCCATGCCCAGATAAGTGGCCATTTGACATTTCTCAGGGCAGTGCAGCAGTACCCGCTTGGGTACGGAACGAGGTATACGCTATGTACACCAACGCTACGCAGCGCCAATCGACCCTTCAACTTTTCCGCTACTCAGGCGTTGCTTCTGCGCTGCTGGTTGCATTCGGGGTTTCCAACGCCAGTGCAGCACCGATGGATGACACCAGCCCTCCCTCACCCACCGACCCCTCGGCCTACACGTCCCATCCCACCGACCCGCTGGCGGCACAACAAGCGCTGGAAGCACTGAAATTGCTGCCCGAGGGCAACCACGGTGCGCTCGCCCTGCCCAACGGCACATACGGTGACCGCACCACGCCACGGACTGAAAACGTTCTGCAGCCGGCCCAGCAAACCTCCTTCAATTACCCCACCAATGGCCTGGCCAGCCCGCTGTTCGGGGCTCAGCCGTTCACCCAACAAATGTTGCTGTACGAGGAGTTCGGCCCGGAAAAGCTCGACCCGACGGTCGAAGCAGGCACCATCCCCTTCCCTATCCCCACTACCGGGCCCGCCCCGGAGCAGGACCCCAACAGTGTCGCCCGCAGTGGTCCCGCGGGCGCTGCACTGGAGGCGTTTCTGCGGCAACCGGGGTTATCTCCGTTCCCGACCCAGTACGCCAACGTCCTCGACCGCAACCCGTGGAAAGCGCAGATCGAGGCATTCCTCAACCGCCATCCCGTGGGCTCGCCCGCCGAGGGCCGGCCACCAGGAAAAGGCTGGTCGCATCAGCGCTGGAACGAGTTCTACCCCCAGGCCGCGCTGAAGACCGCGCAAGCCGGCGCACGGGTCAACCAGGGCTTGCGCGACAGCAGACAAATGCATGGCTACGCCAAGGGTGAGTTCGGCCCCGGCGGGCTCTATCACAACACCGCAGGAACTACGGCCACAGAAGGTACGGCGAAAGGCATCGGCATCCGCTTCCACCCGAACATGCCGATCCAGAACCACAACTCGGTATGGACCTTCGACGGTACATTGCCGCCCAAGTTGCTGATGGCCCGCTACGGCCAACCGATCCTCATGCGCCATTACAACGCCCTGCCGATCGATCCGGCGGCGAACGGAGGCTTCGGCCTGCACACCCTCAGCACCCACGAACACAACGGCCACAACCCGGCCGAAAGCGATGGTTATACCAACGCGTTCTTCTTCCCCGGACAGTACTACGACTACCGCTGGCCGGTGCAACTCGCCGGCTACGACACCATCAACACCAAGGCCCAGGACCCCAGAGCAGCGTTCCCCTGCACGCCGGGAGAAACACTCTGGGTCAACGACAGCAACCCCGGGATCAAGACCTGCGAGAACGGCAGCATCAAGGTCCGTGGCGACTGGCACGAGACCATGAGCACCCACTGGTTCCACGACCACATGCTCGATTTCACCGCCCATAACGTCTACAAGGGCAACGCGGCGATGATGAACTATTACAGCGCCCTCGATCGCGGCAACGAGGCCCTCGAAGATGGCGTCAACCTGCGCTTGCCCAGTGGTTCGGCATTGTCGTGGGGCAACCGCGACTACGACGTCAACCTGACCATTGCCGACAAGGCCTGGGATCAGAGCGGCCAGCTGTGGTTCAACCCGTTCAACATCGACGGTTTCATCGGCGACCAGATGATGGTCAACTGGCTCTACAAACCCTACTTTGACGTGCGTGCACGCAGTTATCGCCTGCGCATCCTCAATGGCTCGGTGTCGCGCTACATGAAAATCGCCGTGGTCCGCGAAGTCCGCGGCAACGGCGGCGAGTTTCGCGGACCGCAGGGCTCCGGGGTGTCCTACAACCGGGTGCCGTTCCACATGATCGCCAATGACGGCAACATCATGGAGCACGCCGTCCCCTTCGACGGCAGCATGGACCTCAACGGCAACGGCGACCTCAAAGACGACAACGGCATCCTGCCGACGCTGGCCATCGCCGAGCGCTACGACATCATCATCAACTTCGCCAAACACGGGATTCAACCTGGCGACAAGATCTTCTTCGTCAACCTCATGGAACACGACACCGGCAAGGGTCCGAGCAAAGATGCCGTGTCGTTGGCCGATGTGCTTTCGGAAAAATACAAAGCCGTGATCGATCAGACCAGCAAGGGCCCCAGGTGGCGCGATGGCGATCCGGTAGTCGGCAAGTTCCTGCAGTTCAACGTCAAGCCTTACGTTGGCCAGGACCTGAGCCTGGACCCGGTCGCCTATGAACCGGCCAAACCCGGCAAAGCCGCCGGCAAGAAGATGATCCCGCTGACCATCGACCGTAACGATCAGACCATGCAGGCCAAGCTCAAGCAGGCACGTCATCGCAGTTTTGAATTTGGCCGCTCCGACGGCACCGACACCGCGCCCTGGACCATCAAGACCGATGGCGGCTTCGGCTACTCCATGGATCCGCGGCGGATCACTGCGGCGCCACAGCTGGCCAACGGCCCGACGGATGCTGGCTACGGCGGTGACGGCACCCTCGAAGTGTGGAAAATCAAGAACGGTGGCAACGGCTGGAGCCACCCGGTGCATGTGCACTTTGAGGAAGGAGTGATCCTCAACCGCGACGGCAAGGCACCGCCAGAGTGGGAAAAATGGGCGCGTAAGGATCTCTATCGGGTAGGTCCCGAAGTGGACAGCTCCGGCGAGGTCGAAATGGCCATCCGCTTCCGTGAATTCGCCGGTACCTTCATGGAGCATTGCCACAACACCCAGCACGAAGACAACTCCATGCTGCTGCGATTCGACCTTGAGCACCCTGGCCAGTTCGAGCTGATGCCGTCGCCGATGCCGACCTGGGACGGTGTGACCTACATCAGTTCGGCAGCCCTGCCCTCATTCCGTGACGAAGAGCAAGAAGGGCCAGGTGATGATGACAACCAGCGGCCCGTCGCCAGGGATGACAGCGGCGCCACCAAAGCCGGTGTCCCGATCACCCTCAATGTGCTGGCCAATGACAGCGATGCCGACGGTGACCTGCCGCTGAGCATCGTCAGCCTCGGGCAGCCGGACTCTGGCAAGGGCAGTGTCAGCAGCAACGGTGCTCAAGTGACCTTTACCCCGCCCGCCACGGTGGTCGAAGCCTATACCGCGCTCTTCGAATACAAGGTCAAGGATGCGCGGGGAGCCATTTCGGAACGAGCAGCCAACGTGAGTGTTGCAGTCACGCCCGCGGCGGTTGAAGTTGACCAGAACATCAAGGTCACCAGCGCCACCGTCACCGTTCGCAGCAACAACCGCTATGCCTGGGATCTCGTTGGGACAAGCTCGCTGAAAATCGGCGACACCCTTGCGATCAGCGCCTCGACCACCAGCGGAGCGTTGAACCTGGGTACGGCGACCGTGTTGTCCGGCGGCACCTGGCGACTGTCCGCCAGCACCACGGGTAGCGGGCCTGCGCTGAACCCGACGGTGACGATCAAGCCGGTCAATGGCAAAGCGATCACGGTGCCGTTAACCGTGCGCTGAATCCAAACAGTCAACACGGCAATTTCAGGAGGTCGATCACATGGGCTGGAAAACCTGGACAATACTCAGCCACTTGCTGCTGTTTACCTGCAGCGTGTCGCTGGCGGCGGTCGACGAAAGCACGCCTGCTCAAGCCTGGGGACGGGACTACTTTCCCAATACCCCGCTGATTAACCAGGACGGCCAGCCCGTGCGCTTCTTTGATGACCTGATCAAAGACAAGGTGGTGGCGATCAACTTCATCTTCACCACCTGCACGGACTCCTGTCCGCTGGAAACCGCGCGCTTGCGCCAGGTGCAAAAACTGCTCGGCGATCGCGTCGGTCGTGATGTGTTCTTCTACTCGATCAGTATCGATCCAGAAACCGACACCCCGGAAGCGCTCAAACACTACGCGGAAAAATTCAACATTGGTCCCGGTTGGCAGTTCCTCACCGGCAACAAAGACGAGATCACGCTATTGCGGCAAAAGCTCGGACTGTTCATCAAGGGGGTCGATGATGGTCAGACCAAGGACCACAACCTGAGCCTGATCATCGGCAACCAGAGCACCGGACGCTGGATGAAAGCGTCGCCCATGGAGAACCCCTACGTGCTGGCCGACCGCCTGGGCAAAAGCCTGCACAACTGGAAGCTGGCCAGCAGCGACACCAACGAGCATGCCCAAGCTCCCAGCGTGCGCCCACCCAGTGTCGGCGAACAGATCTACCGCACACGCTGCTCCTCGTGTCACACCCTCGGCGATACCGAACATGCCGGGATGCGCAGCATCGGCCCGGACCTGCTGGGCGTCACCCGGCAACGCGACCCGGCCTGGCTCACGCGCTGGATCAAAGAGCCCGATGTGATGCTGGCTGAAAAGGATCCGCTGGCCATGCAGCTGTATGAACAATACAACCGTCTGGCGATGCCGAACTCGCGCTTGGGCGAAGTCGAGATCGCGGCCTTGCTGACCTACCTGGATGAAGAGACTGAGCGTTTGCAGGCCAAAGCGCCAATCACTACATCACAACAAGTCACTGAGAAAGGAGTTCATTGATGATTATCCGCCCTTTAGCGCTTTGCGCGCTGTTCGCCTTTAGCACCCTGACCCTGGCTCATGAATACCAGGTAGGTGAGCTGCTGGTCTCTCACCCGTGGTCACGTGAATTACCGGTCGACCTTCCTGGCGGTTCGGCCTACTTCACCGTACTCAATCAGGGGGCCCAGACTGATCGTCTGATCGCTGTCAGCAGCTCGCGTGCGCAGCACGCCACACTGCATGCCCAAGCCGGTAGCGAAGGCATGATGACCATGCAGGATGTTGCAGGCATGGACATTCCTGCCCATACCGAAGTGGCCTTCAAACCTGGCGCCAACCATGTGATGTTGACCGGCATGCAACAGTCGCTGAAAGCCGGTGAGCAGTTCCCGCTGACGCTGGAATTTGAGAAGGCGGGCAAGCTCGAAGTGCAGGTCGATGTCTTGCCCGTCGAAGCCCAGGCCAGCCAACAGGCGGCACATGTTCATTGAACGGTTACATCCCCAGCAGCCGCACCGCCCAATACGCAGCAATTGCCAGCTGCACAGCGAACGCGGCAAACCGACAGAAGACCGCCGGAACGTTGGCAGATGCCAAGTGAATGCAGGACTGCAGAAGGCGCGCGGCAAGAAACACATAGGCCAGTGGATCGGTGATAGCGGTCTGTCCGGTGAACATGGCCAGCAACAGCAGACCGCCAAAAATCGGCAACCCTTCCACGCAGTTCAGATGAGCCCGCGCCAGGCGCTGCATGAAAGGGGACAGGTTGGCGTTGTCCGGAGTGAACTGATTGGCCGCTACCCCCTTGAAGAACACCAGGTAGCCGCGCAACAACTCCATCAGAATGAGTAGCGCCAACGCCCAGGCAACAAAACCCGTCAGGACGATCACACTCGGATTTGTCATGGTTCGTCCCTCTTGAGCGTCCTCACTGGCGATCCCGCCATTTGTCCGAGTCGTAGACAAAGGCATCGCCGAGAATGCTGTCGTAGCGAATCAGCAGGCGCAGACGATCCTTGGCGATGGCCATGATCGCCGCCGGCTCATGATTGCCGAGCAGCACGGTGGTGGTGTTGAATTTTTTACCGGGGGGAATGAACTCGCCGACGATGAACAACTCGGCGTGTTGCTCGTAAGGAATATCTCCCAGCAACAGACTGCTGGCAGCCTCCAGCAAATCCGGGCCCTCGCCCGGCATCGGCTGACCGTCGACCCAGAGGGTGACTTCGCGAATGATCGCCGGGCCCAGGCCATTGTTTTCCAGGGTATAGCAGTAAGACCTGGCCTTGAGATCCGTACTGTTCCAGGCCGAAAGATGGGGCGTTGCCATCCGCCGATTGTGCTGTTCGTGCATTTTTATTTGCCTGGCACTGAAGCGCACGGCAATGCAGGCGACGAAGACCGACGCGAACGCCGCCAAGGCGGTCAACAGCGTTGACACCTCGGACAACCAGCCTTCCTGGGCCGTAACGACGTACACCACATAATCCTGTATGGGTTCCATATGGCCCATCCCGGTAATGTCGAAACGTCAAACCCGTACGTTCAGCTTTCGTCAGAGAAGCATAGCAACGAATCAATGGCGCTCAGCCGGCGCCTTCCTTTGCCTTGGCAATGGCTGCCCGAATGGCCGCTCGCGCTTGCGGGCTGTTCTTCCAGCAGGTAGAACCCACCAGCGCAGAAGCCTGGGTGACGATGTCCAGCGCATCGGCCTGGCCCAGTTCATTCAGCGACGTGAAACCTAACTGTTCAAGCCGACTCACCACCGTTGCGCCGACGCCCTTTACGCTCAACAACAATTGCTTTTCCTGCGCTGAAAATCCCACACGAACTCCTTGTCCATTTTCGAGGGTTGCCCCCGATCTTGCGCGATGTCACCGCAGGCTGTCAGCTCCCGACCCGAAAACAAAGGCAGATGCTTGTGCCGGCCTGCTCACGGCTGCTGAGACTGACTTCGCCGCCAAAGCGCTCCATGATCTGCTTGACCATGATCAAGCCAATGCCCAGCCCGCCCAGTTTGGTGGTGTAGAAGGATTTGAAAGCCATCATCTCTTGCTGACGGGTCATGCCTTTACCGGTGTCGTTGATCGCGAGATAGAGCTTTTGCCCATCGGCGGACAGGGTGGTGCTGATATCCAGGCGGCCACCTTCCGGCATCGCTTCGATGGCATTGGCAATCACACTGTTGAGCACTTGCGCGAGCAACAGTTGATGGCTGACCACCAGTGGCGTTGGCCCGGCAACAAAGCTTACCTGGACTTTCGAGTAAGCCAGTTGCTGCTCGAAGGAACTCAGCACCGAATGCACCGCACCGACCAGATCAACCTGCTCCGACTCGCCCCGCAGCGGCCGCAGACACAGCAGCAAATCCCTTACCCAGATCGACATGCGGTCAACCTGACTGACAATATCGGCGATGTTCTTCTTAGCCGGTTGGCCCTCCATGCTATCTGCCAGCTCAGCACTGGTACGGATGCTTGCCAGTGGATTGCGCATGCTGTGCGCCACCGCTGTCGACATTTCCACCAGGCCGCCATAGGTCTTGTTGGCCACCAGTTGATCCTGCTGGGACGCGAGCAGTTTCGATGCCCGCCAGACAATCCAGAACAGCCCGAAGTAAATCACCAGGCCACCCAGCGCGGTGGCCATCCAGATCAGACGAAAGCCCCGGTTGACCCTCTCGATCAAATCCACCGGCTCCTTGTAAATTTCCACCACCGCCAGGACATTGCCTTGCTCGTCGATCAAGGGAATGTAGTTCTCGATAAAGAACTCCTGTGGCGGATGGATAAACTGCTGCTCGATCCGCCCGTTTTCAACTTCGTTGTAGCGCGCCGATACGCGCCCCTTGGAGGTGAAGGCTGTTTCTAGCGCCGCATCGCCCACGATCTTGCGCCCTACCAGTGCCGGATTGGTTGACCACACCACCACCCGTTCAGGCGAATAGATGGTCGCCAATAGAATGTCCGGAAGATGGGCAAGGTGGTCGAGAAACTCGGAACGGGCCCGCTCGCGGTTACGCGCCGTTTCTTCATTCAACATGCCATACACCGAGGGCGCCAGCACCACGCCCATCTGCATGCCCGAAAGGTCGTGGTGGCGAATTTCGCCAATGGCCACCGCCTGAATGAACTGGGCCGACAACAGCGCATCGCGTTCAAGGCTTTCGTTCATCAAAAAGCGGGTCGACAACGACCCCAGGCCAAGGGCAACGACACCGATGATGAGGAAACTGATGATCGAGAACCAATGCAACAGGTCGAACGGCTCGGCAGCGTCGATTGACGTCGGCCCTTGAACAGGAAGGTATCTGGACCAGAATGACCCTGCACGCATAGAAGAGACTCGCCAGAGGTGAACAACGGTGATGCAACGTCCGTGATAGTCGACGATCCGGCCAGTCTCACCATCTCTCTCTACACTCTAGCCGCACATTTCCCTGCTATCGACCGGGCCTGTTGAAAGTTGTTCAGCCTCCCCGAACGCTTGACCTCAGTGTCGTGAACACGCTCCTTGAGCGACTGCAGCGCTGGGCGAAAACACTCAGAAAGCAAGCCCGTACAACTGCGGCCGCCGATCCCGGTGCAAGTCATTGCGCTCACTGATTTGTTTGTTACGCGCCTGCGCAAGATTGAGTGTCGCCAACAGAATCTGTTCGCCCCCCTGCTCCGCCGGACCTGCCAGCGGGTAGCCGTCGGCATCGACGATCACCGAACCCTGCACCCAGTTCACCCCGCGCTCGTGGCCATAGCGGTCACACGCGGCGATGAACATGCGGTTCACCGAGGCATTGGCCTGCACCCGCAAGACTTCTGCCGGACGTTCGGTGGCTGGCCGCGGGCCGTCGGGCCAGTTGACCGGCGCACACAGCAGCTCGGCGCCGGCCAGTGCCGGAAGGCGTACCCATTCCGGGAACTCCAGGTCATAGCAGATCAGCATGCCGATACGTCCGAAGACCGTCTCGATCACCGGCGGCGGCGCTTCCCCGGCAGTGAAGATTTCCTTCTCCGCATCCCACAGATGCACCTTGCGGTACACCGCGCGCAGGCCCTGGGCATCGATCATTGCCGCACTGTTACCAAGCTCACCGCCAGCAACAAGCTCGCAGAACCCGCCGACCACGACGATGTTCAGCTCACGGGCCAATGCTTGCCACAGTTGCAGCGTTGGGCCTTCAGTGGTTTCGGCAAGGGTCAGCGCTTCATCTCGGTCGGTAAACAGGTAACCGCTCTGCACCAGTTCGGGCAACACCACGACCTGAGCGCCCTGGAGGGCCGCTGAACGAATGGCGCGTTCGGTGAGTGTGCGGTTGTACGCGAGGTCGCCTATCTTCGGCGCCAGTTGGCAGCAGGCGACCTGGATGTTCTGGGCAATGTTCAACGCGCTGCCTCCACAGTTTTTTCAGTCATGGCGATAATGTCGGCCTCGGTGATGGCGTCGATGACCCGCTGCTCGGCGGCCAGGTCCAGCGAACGGCTGAGCAGGTAATACGTCAGCCCCGAAACGACCAGCCCCACCAGCCAGGCGATGTCCACTCCTTCAAGCAGGCGAGCCAGCGGGCCGACGAATACTTCCTGGTTGGCGGCGGCATCGAAGATGTAGAAGAACGGCACCATGGCGGCGAAGCCAACCAGGTACGAGACAATGCCGCGCAATTGCCAGGCACCATAGATGCCCTTCGGGGTGAAGAAATGCGGGATGGCGTAGCGACCTTTACGCACAAAGAAGTAGTCCACCAGGTTGACCGCGGTCCATGGCACCAGGAAGTACAGGAGCAACACCAGGAAGGTGTTCAACAGCGCGATACCGTCACCTTTGATCGACAGCACGCAGGTCAGCAGGATGAGGCTGATGACGCTGATCGACAGCACTCGCGCGCGCGGTGTCGGGGTGATCTTCTTGATCGAGTCGACACCGGTCAGCAACGTCAGCATGGCGCTATACGTGTTGAGCGCGATGATCGGCAGAAAACCCGCCACCGACACCACCACTAACAGGTTGCCCAAGCCCGGCACCAGTGAAGAGCCGACCTGATTCAGCGCCACCAACGCATCCGCCGCTCTCAACTCCTGTGCCAGCCAGGCACCGAGACCGATCATCCAGCTGCCCGACAACGAAGCGCCGATGAACACCGCGGCGATCAGCTTCCAGCGGCTGGTGTTTTTCGGCAGGTAACGGGAATAGTCAGAAACATAGGGCGCGTAGGAAATGTTGTAGCTCGCACCGATGGCGAACAGCGTGGCAAAGGCAATCCAGCTGAACCCCAGGTCGGTCGCCGGGGCAACGCTTTCACGACCCGCACCGAACATCAAGGCAATAGTCACCAGCGCATACAACGGCAAGGTGGCCAGCAACGCCCATTTGAAGGCCTTGTGCATCAAGTCGTGGCCGTAGATCGACAGCAACGCGCCAATCAGCACCACTACTACCGCGACGATTGTCGGATCAACGCCGAACACATGCTGCAGACCGTTCATGATCAGTGAAATGTTCACCACGTTGAACCCGACAAATACAAACATCGTCGCCATCAACGCCAGGATGACCCCACGATAGCCGAACTGGGCACGCGACTGGATCATCTGCGGCAAGCCCATCTCCGGCCCTTGCGAGCCGTGGAAGGCCATGAAAATGGTACCGAACATGATGCCCAGGGCGCCGGCCAGCAGGGTCCACAGTGCGGACAACCCCAGGCTCGGGCCGACAAAGCCGATGGAGATGGTGAAGAAGTGAAAATTGCCAAGAAACCAGAATGGCCCCTGGCTGCTGAGTTTGGCGTGACGTTCGCTTTCCGGGATGTAGTCGATCGAGTGGCCTTCGATGGCCAACCCGCTGCTCGCCTCGGCGGCGTGCGCAGAAAGTGGGGACCCTGACATACGATGGTTCCTATGCAGCTGATTGTTTTTGTTGTGGGCGTAGCGATCGGTCCGACATCCTGATCGGATAAAGCTCCATAAAAAAACTGACATTTACGCTGGATTCACTGCAATGTATGACCTAGGCCGAGGCCGTAAAATATCGCAGACACACTGTTTACATAGATCCACACCTATGCAAACAAGCATCGGGGGCACGCATGCTGGGCACTGTTTCGGAACTGGATCTACGCTTGATCCGGGTATTTCTGGCCGTCGTCGAGGCCGGCGGGGTATCGGCGGCACAAACCGCCCTCAACACCACGCAACCCACCATCAGCGCACAACTGGCGACCCTGGAAGCACGCGTGGGATTTCGCCTGTGCGAACGAGGCCGCGGCGGCTTCTCGGTGACGCCCAAGGGCAGCCAGTTTGTCGACGCGGCCAGACGCTTACTGGCGGCGGCGGAGGGTTTCCGGGTTGAAGTGCAGCACATCAACCGTAAAGTCTCGGGCACCATCAACATCGGCCTGCTCGGACAAATCGATCCGGTCGCCAACAAGAAAATCGGCCTGGCCATCGCCCGCTTACGCTCCCAGCACCAGGGGCTGTACTTCCACTTCACCGAACTGTCGTCGTCGCTGCTGGAAGAAAAGATCATCAACAGCCACATTGATCTGGCCATCGGCTATTTCTGGCATCGCCTGCCCAGCATCGACTATTTCCCCTTGTTCGAGGAAACCCAGATCGCCTACTGCGCGCCCTCGCACCCGTTGTCAGAGCAGGCAGGCGCATTGACCCGGGAGGATGTCAGCCACTATGACTGGGTATGGCCGAGCCACCCGTTACCGGAAATGCCAGCACCTACCTCGATCGACCGCCTGACCGTCCTTACTGACAGCATGGACGGCGCTGCCCTGCTTATTCTGTCCGGCCAGCACCTGGGCTTTCTGCCCCAGCACTATGCGGCGCGGCATGAACAGTTAGGGCAATTACGCCCGCTCAATCCTGAGCTGTTGCGTTATGAGGTGAGTTTTCATGCGGCGGTGCGGCATTCGGCGCGGCGGCGGGATCTGGTGAGTGCGTTTCTGCACGAGTTGACCGAGATTTTCGCATCCGCCCAAGCGCCCCAGATGTAAAAGCCCAGCACGAAGGCTGGGCTATGGTTATTTTCTGTTTTCCATCATCTTGTCGGCGAGCGCTTTGGCCCGTTCAATCAGCAGGTTTTGCCTGTCTTCATGAGTGGCCTCGCCTACCACCGGTGCAGTCAGATTGCTTTCCGCAATCAAGGCAGCACAGAAGTACTGATCCCAAACGGTTTGCGCCGACAACGGCCGATTCAGCGGGTCGGTATCCATATGCGGCTCCTTGTGATGGGCTGACACTGCTATTTTACGCCCGTATCGCGAACAACCTGTGCCACGGGAGATAGTCGGCAAACTCGCCGCACACCGAGCCCTCAGCGGACCGGCAAAGCCATCGGACGCATCGGCGCTGCATCGGCTCCGCGCAACTTCAAAGAAGCCCCCACAAAAGCGAATTGATACACGCGGTCCTTGGACAAACCTTCCAGATTCACCAGTTCAATGATCGGTGCGCCCTGCATTGCCAACAGATAGGTATGCACCGGCAGGTAGTTGCCCTCGACCTCCGAAGGGAAAGTCTCGAAACTCAGGTTATCGGCACCAACAACCATCGCGCCGCTGTCCTCGACCAGGAATTTCGCAGCATCCAGGCTCAGGCCGGGGGGGTTGGCCATGTAAGCCTGGGCGTGTTCATAGTCGCGCATGCGCCCGGTGCGAATCAGCACCACGTCGCCTTTCTCCAGTTCCACCCGTTGCTTGCTGAGTGCCTGCTGTAAATCGCTGCGGGTGACGCGGTAGTTATCCGCCAGTTGCTCCAGGCCCTTGGCCGCCGCGACATCAATCATGACCCCGCGAGCGATGATCGGTGGCAGTTTCTCTGCGCCAGTGACATTCCAGCCGCGATCCCCCAGGTGCTGGTCGGCACGAAAGCCATTCCAGATTTTGCCGTTGAGGCCAAAGTGGTTGAGCGCGTCGATATGAGTGCCCATGTGGGCATACATGGACACCGCCGAGCCACTGTAGCTGACGTGCTGGTTCATCGGCTCGCCGACCTGCATCGGATCGGCGATCACGTTGCCGTGGGGGGTGTGGGTCATCCACATCTGGTAAGGCGGATCTCCCGCAGCCTGCCAGCTGGGCATGCCGACAAAGTACTCCACCGCAAGGTCGTAGGCCTGGGCGCCATTGACCCGGGCCATGATCGCCGCCTGCGACTGCGGGGTCATCAGGTTCAGACGCCCGATCTCGTCCTTCTCCCCCCAGGGGCTGATTCCCACTTCGGGCACCGCCTGCGCGCCAGCACTGCACAGTGAGCTGAGCACCGACAAGACGGCCAGCCCGGTGAGGTTTTTGATCCACGAACGCTGCAGCATGACATGACTCCTCAAAGGGGGGAGCGGTCATGTTATTAGCTGCTAAAACATAGATAATCAGGCGTTTGGTTAATTGATATTCAACCCAGGAGAAAAAATATGGATGTGTTGCTGGCCATGCGCACCTTTCGCCGCGTGGTTGAGCGCGGCAGCTTCAGCCTGGCTGCTGTCGACCTGGGGCAATCCACAGCGGCGGTGAGCAAGCAAGTGCGGCAACTGGAGGAACGCCTGGGCAGCCTGTTGCTGCTGCGCACCACCCGGCGCATGAGCCTGTCCGAGGCGGGCCAGGCATACTTCAGCGAATGCTGCCACCTGCTTGATGAACTCGACGCCCTGGAACGAGCGACCCAAAGCGGTTCCAGCGAACCCAGCGGCCGTCTACGGGTCAACGCACCGCTATCGTTCGGCCTCAAGGTGCTGTCGCCGATCCTGGTGGCGTTCATGCAACGCTACCCGGAACTCAAGGTCGAACTCACCCTCGACGACCGCCTGCTGGACGTCGTCAGCGAGGGCTTTGATGTGTCGCTGCGAATTCGCAGCCACCTGCCGGACTCCTCGTTGGTCGCCCGGCGCCTGGGTGAAATAACCCAAGTGATCTGCGCTGCACCGGCTTACCTGCAGGCCAACGGCACGCCGCATAATGTCGACGACCTGCGCGCGCACAGCTGCCTTGCCTATCGTCTGGCTGAACATCCCGGCAGTTGGCATTTACAGGGCCCGCAAGGCAATAGCCGCCTGGAACTGCCAGTGCGCCTTGCGGTAGACAACAGCCTGATGCTGAGCGATATGCTCCTGGCGGGCCTGGGCATAGGCGCGCTTCCCTCGTTCATTGCCCAACCCTTGCTCGACAGCGGCCAGCTGCTGCAATTGCTCCCTGAACAGTCGATGCCTCGGCGCTCAATCTATGCCCTGTACGCCAGCCATAGGCATGTGTCGCAGAAAGTCCGGGTGTTTGTCGATTTCCTTGCCAGTGCATTGGAAGCGCCATCGTCGGAAAATGTCTCGAGCTGAGCAGTGCCTTTTTCGATGGCCGACAGCAAACTACTTGAGCAGGCCGGCAAACACCTTCGCCAGCTTCTCCACCGAGGTGCGCATCTCGTCGGGCGTCTGTGCCGCGAACCCCATCAACACGCCAGCATCATTTCTCGGCGTCGCATACAAACTGCCGAGCCCCAGCAGGTCGATTCCTACTGCTTTTGCCGCCGTGACCACAGCATCTTCCGGAAGATCCTGAACGAAATGGCAGGGCATCTGCAGCCCCCCGGCCGGGATGCGCGGCGCCAGAAATTCCCCCAGACGCTTGTGCACAAGTTCAGCCAGGGCATCCCGTCTCTCGGCATACAGTGCCCTCATGGTCCGCACATGAGCCGTGTAGTGCCCGCCTTCCATAAATCTTGCCAGGGTCAACTGGGCAATGGACGCCGTATGCCCGTCCTGCAGCGTGCGCGCGCTGGTCATCGGGGCGACGAGAGAAGGCGGCAACAACAGGTAGCCAATGCGTAGCCCCGCGAACAACGACTTGGTGAAGGTGCCGATATAGAGCGTCCGTTCATGCGGGTCCAGGCCCTGCACGCAGGCAGTCGGCCGACCTTCGTAGTGGAATTCGCTGTCGTAGTCATCTTCGATGATCCAGGCACGCTGCTGCCTTGCCCATTCGATTGCAAGCAATCGTCTGTCGAGCGACAACGTCGCACCGGTTGGGTATTGATGAGAAGGCGTAAGGAAAACCGCCCTGGCATTGGAGGCCAGCGAGCCCATGCCCTCCACCTGCATGCCGCTTTCATCCACCGGCACCGGAACGCACTTGAGCCCTGCGGCGACGACAGCTTTGCGGGTGCCCTGGTAGAGCGGGTCTTCGACCAATACCTGGTCGTCCGCATCCATGAGTATCTGCGCGCACAAGCCAAGCGCCTGCTGTGAGCTGGTGAGAATCAGCACCCTGTCGGCAGACGCCTGCGCCCCCCGTTCCAGGTTGAGGTAGTCAGCGATTGCACTGCGCAGTGAGGCCATGCCCTGGGGCGCACTGTGCTCCAGGGCATGGGTGCCATATTCCTTGTACACCTGGCGCTCCAGCTTTTCCCAGATGGCCAAGGGAAAGTGCCGGGTCTCGGCGACCCCGGGTGCAAAGGGCCGTGCCCCTTGGAAGTTGTGCACACCCCCGCTCTGCAGCACGCCCATCGCCCTGCGGCTCAACTGAGGTGGGTCATCGCAGACAGCCTCACGTTGGCGCTTGCGCAGTGGCAGGTGCCGAGCGCGTTGCGAGACGAAACTTCCGCTGCCTACGCGGCGTTCGATGTAGCCCTCTGCGTGCAACTGACGGTATGCCGACTCCACGGTATCGCGCGAGACGCCCAGCGAGTGGGCCAACGGACGTGAGGCCGGCAGCGACTTGCCGACCGGCAGCGCGCCATCAAGAATCAACTGACGAATCGCCCGCTGGATACGTACATGCAACGACAACGCCCCATGGGCGGGATCGCTCATCCAGGCTTTGACTGACTGCAACTGCGAGTGCTTGAACATTGGTCTGGTTAACGTGAAGAAAGTGGCAGGGCTATTCCGGCCATTCTACCGCTATAAATGCACCTGTTTTCCGGCCATTTTTCACACTGAAAGGGGTTTCACGATGACAGCTGCACAACAATTCGTTTCCGTTCGCAACCTGGAACAGAGTGATTTTCAACAATGGTCCCTGTTCTGGGACCAGTATCAGGCGTTCTACAAGGTGACGTTGGGCAAGGACACGACTGAGCTGACCTGGGCGCGTTTCTTCGACCCGGCAGAGCCCGTGCACTGCGCCGTTGCCACGGACGGAGAGCGGCTCCTCGGCTTCGTCCATTTTGTTTTCCATCGCTCGACCTGGGGGCGTAATGACTTCTGCTACCTGGAGGACCTTTACGTCTGCCCAAGTGCCCGGGGCAAAAGGGTCGGCAAGCAGTTGATCGAGTTTGTTCAGGGCCAGGCGCAAGAGCAACGCTGCGATCGTCTCTACTGGCATACCCAGGAGACTAACCAGACCGCACAGCGGCTGTACGACTGGATAGCCGAAAAGCCGGGGGTGATCGAATACCGGATGGCGCTGATTGCGCAGAACTGAAGCAAACACCACGCAGCGCTTGAAGGTAGCGCTGCATGCCCCTTTAGCACGCAATAAAAAAGGCTGCCAATTGGCAGCCTTTTCGATATCAGCGCGGCTTGGCTGCAAGCTGGGGAAAAAAACCGAGCACGGGGCTGGGCTCTCACACACTTAATGCGGCGCAACGCATCTCTTATAAAAAATAAAAGCTCATAAAGAGTATCGCCACCCTTAAATTTATCGCGAAACACAGGAAATTTCGCTCGGCGAACTACCCCCATTAAAGTGCAAAGTGGAACTTCCCCGCCTCATCAAATATGAAATAAATTGTAACAAAGACCTCTTGAAATATTCTAAAGACCAAGAAACCAACACTCACTGGCCAAGAACGAGAAACTTTGCCTTTTATAGCTGGATGGAAACCCAGTTCATTAAAGCCCCACCCGATGGTAACGTATGCTTTCGCATTGCTCAGCATAAGAAACAACATGAGCAAACTTGTTGGTTGGATAAAGGATTAACGAATGACTATCGAGCGAGAGATTTTCTCGGCCCTTATCGCGCAGAACGCATTTCAAGGTGAAAAGCCGAGCGTACAAAGCTACGCCCAGCTAGCCGTCGACAAGGGATTTAGAGCGCTTTCGTCAAAGCAACAGGCAGTGGTAAGCCCCTTCCTGCAAAAAAAATGCGAGGGCATGAAAAAACCAAATGAAAAACATAACAACTGCCAAAACATTATAGGCGGTCGTGAATTGGTTACAGCCCTTGAGAAATCCGAGCTTTATAAAGGATGGCGCTGCGAGAGCTGCCGAAGTGCATCTGAAAATTAACAAATCGACCCAAAGAGAGCAACAACCTAAAAACCTATAAAAACAACCAGAAAAACCACTATTGCTCTCGCTACTCCTGAACGTAATTGCGAGCAGGCCTCCATAGGCCTGCTCGCAGATTTTTCTTTTCTTTAGGCCCTGATCAATAGCCCCGTCAAATCGCCGCTCACTCGTCACGCACTTGAGCGCTTCGAAAAAATTTTGCACGACGCAGCAAAATCCTTCTGCGCGTCTAATTTTTTAAGGAAAAAATAGTGCCCACATATCAAATAGCACTGCTGGTTGTTTTCGCTATCGCCACACTCTGGTGGGGCTACCGATTGGATAAAAAGAACCGTCAAAAAGAGTTGGCCGCAAAAAGACAAAGCGAAACCCGATCCTCCTAGGGTCGCTGGCAAACATCCCTGATATACGTCTGCACCGCCCTTAAGGCTGCTTGGTCGGCGATGAGGTCTCTCCGTAAATCGAGAACAGCTTGTCCCGTTTCTCGACTGAGCTCGACGGTTCCTGCATCACCCAGGCTGGTGGTGTTGGCGGTACCGGCACGCTGATCAGTCAGATGGATACGCGCAACCCGGATCGCTCAGTTCCAGTTTCGCGATATCCGCCCGAAGGCAGCTTCCGAAATCAAGGACATCGAGGACGCCAGTCTGCTCTTGGGTCACACCAAAGGCGACATTACAGAGCGCGTCTATCGGAGGGTTGGAGCCATCGCCAAACCTTCCAAATAGCGAAAATTCTGGAAGCGATTACAAAACGAATTTGAAGCGATGGAGGTTTGGCGTTCCCAATCGTGTTCCCAAGGCCCTGTTTTTCGCCCCCCAGAAACGCAAAAAGCCCTGAATAATCAGGGCTTTGAAGATGGCGGAAGCGTAGAGATTCGAACTCTAGGATAGTTGCCCATCGACGGTTTTCAAGACCGATAGGAAGATGCCCGTCCGTCGCGCCCTTGCGGCCCATTTCAGTTCCAAAACTTTTAGGTTACCGCCTCGCTACAGGCCGCATTCTACAACGGTACACCCTTTTAGTTTTGGAACCGAATTTCGTGACAATTCCCCAGTTGCGACTTCTACTTTTTGTGGGCAGGCTTGTTAGTGGCATTATGCCCAGCATGCATTACCCATGGAGGTGGAAAATGGCAGTGATCAAGCAAAGTGACTTGCAGTACAAGTACAGGTGGAGTGCCGACAAAGGGGATAACCTGGCCGACCTGAAGCTGGTTTTCTGCACGCCGAATTACCCCAAGCAGATCGATCCGAACGATCACTTTTGCGACGACCTGTCGGAGGACGGCGAGATCAACGACGACCAGTTGTTTGCCGCTTTCGAGCTGCTCAACGAGATGATCCGCAAGAGCCCCCCTTGTCCTGGTCACCAGGTAAAGAGGCCGTCGACCTGCCGCAGTCCTTCATCGACATGATCAAGCACGAGCGGGAGGACGCGGCATGACCGACCCGATCGAAGTGAAAACCTTGCGCGAGAAGATCATCGACTACATGCAACAGCGCGAGCAAAGCACACGCGGCTGGTTCTGCACCTGGTGGTTCAAGTTTCACGTAGCCGGTGTCAGTGGCACACCAGAGATTCGCCGCGAGCTGGAACGCATGCAGCGCGATGGGTTGGTCGAGTCCGATCGCGAGCAGGCCAACAACACGAAGTGGCGGCTGATCATGGCCACCCAAGAGGCGCAGCCATGATCCCCCTACCCATCGCCGCCCCGCTCCACATGGCCTGGATGATCTGGAAGGGGCCGAGACCATAAAATGCGATCCTATCGATCGTCTTGCATTCTATTTTGAACTTCGGCGCATTCTTGGCAGAGCATTTCGTCCATTAAATAGCAATTGTCCAGGTCCGCATCATCGATGAACCCATTGCCGATGCAACCATCCCCGCCATCATCGTCCGGCCCAAACACTCCACCACATTTTACATGCTCAATTAGAGGGAGGATGAAGTTATCAAAATGGTGCTGCTGTCTGACTGAAAGCCGCCCCAAATTCCCTTCGTCGGCTGCGATGAATTTGGCAACTCCCAGCGTCGCGTCAGAATCAGTCCGTGCAGGTACGTTCCCCTCAATTATCTCGGGGTTGTTTTCCACCAGGTTACGGAGAGCTTCTAGATTCATTTTGGAACTCCATTTCGATTACTTGAAAGCGATCATAGGCAACAGTTTGATCTAGAGCCAATAGCCATTGGCTATGTCACCTCGAATCATAAAAAAGCGAAACCCTCTACTCTGCAACTCAAGACTGCCGATCCTTGGACGCAGCACGCCACCGCACAAGGTCAGTGAGAATCGCAGCTGCCAGCACCGCGAGCGCAAATTCGACAATGATCCATGTCGCCGGGGGCCAGGGCACGCCACACCCTCCCAAAAACCAGTTGGCCCCAGCCGTAACAATTAACAGCATCTTTATCAGCAACTTCATCACTCGGGACATCACCTCAAGCGCTTTCGTGGAATCCGTTCCTCTGCAGGCGGACCTTCAGGAAAACACCAGATGCCCGGGTGCGCCGGTAAATCCGGCAGTTACCGATGTTTCCTACCCATATTTCAGCCTGCCGGTAGGCGGGCATGGAGAGCTATTGGCATGACGAAAGTAGATTTGGCCGGCCTGCCCGAGAAGGTCCAGGTCGCCATCGAGGCTGGCAAGGCTGCGGCAGCGGCCTGCTGCAACGATGGTGGCTGCGCGAATCTAGATCGCGTTGTAATCCCGGTGCCGGGACTGCGCGCAAGCCAGTTGCCCACCCTGCCCGGTTATGTGCAGAAGAAAAGCCGCTATCACCAGCAAGGCATTCACCTTGACACCCCGTGGCCAGGTATCGGCAACCGGCGCAGTGCCGGCGTTCGCGCCATGCACGAATCCCTCAAGACCCAGGGCGTCGACTGCTACGTCTACTACCAGGCCGATTAATCCCTACCCACCTCTGCCGCCATGCGCGGCGTGGAGCCTATCCCATGGAAACCGAAATTCTCTCGGAGAAAGAACTGGCCGAGCTGACCGGCTACAAGGCCAGGGGCTACCAGCGCCGCTGGCTTGAAGAACGCCAATGGCACTTCATCGAAAGCCGCGGTGGCCGTCCACTGGTTGGCCGGCAGTACGCCCGGATGAAACTGGGCGTAACCCTCCAAGTAATGCCTTTAACGCCCGCGCCTCCGCCAGTACCGGTATGGACGCCTGATATTTCGAAAGTGAGGTGATATGCGCCCCCGCAAGACAGAGAACCGCCACCTCCCGCCGCACATGTACCAACGCACACGCAAGCGCAAGAGTGGCAAGGTCTGGGTCAGCTACTACTACCTGGACAAATCGGGCAAAGAAATCACGCTCGGCAGCGACATCAATTTGGCCCGCCTAAAATGGGCCGAACTCGAATCGAAAGACAAGCCTCACGACTTGCGCATCATGAAGGCCATCTTCGACCGATACGAGCGGGACGTTATTCCGAAGAAGGCTGAGCGAACCCAAAAAGACAACCTGGCCGAACTGCGACAGCTGCGGCCGTTCTTCAATGATGCGCCGATCGATGCAATCACCCCCGCCCTCGTCGCCCAATACCGTGATGCCAGGACCGCCAAAGTTCGAGCAAACCGTGAGCTGGCTACCTTGTCCCACGTATTTAACCTGGCGAGGGAATGGGGGCTCACAACCAGGGAGAACCCTTGCCAAGGGGTACGCAAGAACAAGGAGGCCCCGCGGGACTTCTACGCGAATGATGCTATCTGAAGCGCGGTCTACGAGAAGGCTGTGGGCGAGATGAAGGTCGCCATGGATCTGGCGTATTTGACAGGCCAGCGCCCGGCGGACGTGCTGGTGATGCGGAGGGATGACATCGAGGGTGTTGCCCTGGGCGTCAAACAGCAGAAGACACACAAAAAGCTGCGGATTTTGCTTGAGATTGAAGAGGTAGCGACTGGCTTAGGTGTGCTAGTCAACAGCATCCTGGCTCTGAATGAGCGGCATAGCTCGCCTTACCTGATCCTGACCGAGACGGGCAAGCGTGTGACTGCCGCGATGCTACGTCACAGGTGGGATGATGCGAGGGAGAAGGCGGTTAAAGCTGCCGAGGAGAACGGAGACACCCTGTTGGCCGGCCGAATCAGCCAATTCCAGTTTAGGGACATTCGCCCTAAAGCAGCATCCGAAATCAAAGACATCGAGGACGCAAGCCTGCTGCTAGGCCATACCAAAGGAGACATTACTGAGCGGGTATATCGCCGCGTCGGGGCGATCGCCAACCTCAAAGGCACCATCAGCGAGCTGGAAGCCCGGATCAAGTCTTACACCGGGCTCGCGGTGACCAAACTCGACTATGAACAACTGAACAAAGCAGCAGAGACCCTGCAGCTGGCACAACGCACATGGGAAACGGCGAGGGGGACTGAACCTTGGTGCGTCAGAGCCCACAACGAACGCCTCAGCATCCAAGCCCTTGCTCAACGCATTCACGAACAGTTGCGCATCACCCCAGCTAACTCCACCAAGGTAGGAGAGTTGGCATGAGGCCCACCGACAACCACAGCCATTCAGAGAGCGTTCCGGTGCACGGCCTTCAAGACTGCGGCAATTCCAATCAAATGAGCGAAGTACTGGCCGACGTAGAAATCGCAGCGATCACCGGCTACCAGATTCCATCCCGTCAAATCGAATGGCTGAATCGAAACGGCTGGCAGCACGTATTAACTGCAGCTAGACGCCCCGTTGTAGGCCGCATCTACGCTCGCCTAAAACTTGCCGGGGTAAAGCCATCCGCTTCAAATGCTGTATCCGAAACCTGGACCCTAGATCTGGCACGAGTGAATTGATCGATGCGCATCAAGAAAGCTGCCAACCGTGACCTGCCGCCGCGAATGCTGCGGCGGGTCCGCAACCTCAAAAGCGGGGCCCAATGGGTAGGCTACTACTATGACGGTCGCGACGAAAACGGCAAACGGATCGAGATCCCCCTGGGTACCGACCTGGACGTTGCAAAAATGGAATGGGCCAAGCTTGATCGCAAAGCCGTACCCAAGATTGTTCGTTTGCTTGGAGATGTCTTCAATCGATATGAGCGTGATGTGATTCCCAGCAAGATGCCCAGGACCCAGAAGGACAACCTGCTCTCGCTGAAACAACTGCGAGCGGCATTCAGCGAAGCCCCGATTGATGCCATTACACCTCAAATCATCGCCCAGTACCGAGATAAACGAACAGGCAAGGTGCGGGCGAACCGCGAGATTGCCCTACTCTCCCATATCTACAATATGGCCCGAGAGTGGGGAATTACTGAAAAAGAGAACCCTGCGACCGGTGTGCGAAAAAACAAAGAACGGCCACGCGATTTTTATGCCGGGCCAGAGATTTGGGATGCGGTCTATAGATGGGCGGCATCTGAGTTGCGGGACGCTATGGACCTGGCATATCTGACAGGGCAACGTCCTGCCGATGTGCTCTCGATGCGAGCAACTGACTGCGTAGATGGCCACCTCCAGGTAGCTCAGGGGAAGACATCTAAAAAATTGCGGATTCAGTTAGCAACAAGCGGCCAGATGAATGAGCTAGGCCTGCTTTTAGAGCGCCTATTGCAGAAACGCAAAGAACGCGGCGTCCGCAATCCGTATCTGATCACCACAGAGGATGGGAGGAACGTAACTGCGTCAATGCTGCGCCTCCGATTCGATGGCGCCAGGAAATCAGCCACTGAACACGCGCTCGAAAGCCAGGACAAAATACTGGCCGAGCAAATCCGACTCTTCCAGTTCAGAGATATTCGCCCCAAAGCAGCTAGTGAAATAAACGACTTGACACACGCCAGTCGACTATTGGGTCATACTGACAAACGTATTACTGAGACGGTATATCGACGTATTGGCGAAATCGTTAGCCCAACCAAGTAACAACCCACAACTCAAACACTATAACCATCCCATTGAGCACCCACCCACTCCGAACACATAAAAAGCGCCGCGAGAATTAAGTATCTCGCGACGCACGACCTTACAGAGCAACAAGTCGCTCAGTAGAATTCAACCTCTCGCACAACTTCTCGAGAGACTCAGCTCTAATACCCGAAAGTTCCTTACGAACCAACGAAACCGCATCGCTTCTTTTCCCCTGCATCGCCAGAAAAGTTGCCTTATAACGAATATATGTCCTATAAGTCTGCTTACTTCTAGACTCGGTTGAGTCAAGAATCCCAACTGCCTGAGAGAGCTTATCTAGATTCTTGTGCTGGATAGCCAAGTCCGCTAACGTCAAGACCGGGTATCCCACATCAGGATATTTCTCTATCGTCTCTTCTATCAGGTTGAAAGCGCCCTCAATGTCACCATCATAATTCGCTAAAATTTTTGCCCTGGCGGAGAAGTACATTTCCTGAGATCTATCAGATGGGTTCGTGTGTAACTTATGAGCTACCTCTTCCAACAGCGTACGATCTACTTCATGTCGATCCTTATAGAACAAACATGATAGATAGTTATTTGCGTTTAAGGGGTTATTAGGGGCCCTCTCATAAACCTCTTTCGCTAGATCATAGGCAAGCTCGTGCTCATCGCTCTGCATGTAAACCAATACAATTTCACTCTTTGTCCTGAAGTCGTTTGGCTTTTTGTGCAAAACTCGACGATAGCTAGATAAGGCCTTCTCTTGCTGCCCTGAGATCCGATAATAGAAACCATGCAAAAAGGAATAATCAGGCTCAGGAATATGCCTGACCTCAGAAAAAAACTCACCCTCCCTTAATCGGGCGAGCGCCTGGCACTTCATGAAGCGAATATGATTAACAATCTCCTTATGGAGAAATGCCTCATTAAGTAGAACTCGATCAGAAAGTCTTATAACTTCTTTATAATTTCTGCTAGCGTCGTACAGATAGCGAATGGTCTTAAGAAAATACGAAGGCACCAACATTCGCTCATCAATATCCGCCCCAGAAATTAATGCCTGCTGCATAGAAAATATATACTCAGATATATCCTTATTATCATCCTGGTATGTAGATAAGAACTCCTTAACATAAAGCCTTAACTTATCTTCAAACTCAACCGGTGTCCCGAATCGATTTCGAGCAATGTAATCCCTTACAACCTCATTCACACGGACGTAATCACCGTTTGCGCCTAAACGCTCGCAGACCGACGAAATGAGAAAAGAGTTAAGCATTTCATAATACTCAACCTCCCCCACCAAGCCAAATATAAAGTCAAAACTTACAAATTCAAACTTCGAAAGCAAATACAAGAAATCTAGAGCTTTTTGGTTGCCTCGAAACTGCTCAACGATCACCCTAGCTTTATCTGACGCGTACTCCTGAATTATATGAGAGTTTCGCTTCGCCTCATACAAACTCGAATCAGATATCGTATCAACAGCAAAAATGACTTGATCGGGATAGCCAGTTAAGAGATCAGAAAAAAAAGCTAAATCCTTATTCTCTATCTCAAGTTTTTTGAATTTAGAATAGCGTTTTAGCAACCCCGTACGTTCGATCTTATCAAGCTCGGGAAGCTCTTCAAGATAATATTCGGGTCGCTGATGTGAAATTCGCCTATTGGCCCTGAATTTACTGGAAATACAAAAGACCACCTGATCCGACTCTTTAAGCGAATCAATAATACTTACAAACCAATCAGCTATCTCACCATCATGTTGAACAATGGCTCCGCGATCTTCGATCAATACTCTTTCTTTTTCTCGTACAATTTCCCGGGCAATTTCTAGCGCCAACTCAACCTTTTGGTCAACTCGAGTTCTAAGAGAATTCTCAAGGGGCTTGCTTTCTGTCAGCCCCAAATCATCTAGCTTTAATATAAAATCTTCGATGCTATCGGTAGAATCAAGCGAAATCAAGGGAAGCTCATACGACTCCCTAATGACGTTCGCCTTCTTAAGAGCATTTCTAATAAATGCTTTCCGACCGATAGAGCTGAGGCCAGATGCTATAATCACCTGCGGAGTTGGGCGACTCAAGTCGTCCATCCGCTCCTCAAGCTTACCAATCTGCTCGTTCCTTCCGACAAAAATTTGCTCTCGTTCTTTTAGAGTCGGATGCGTTTTCCAGGAAATCTCACGCATACGAGCGTTAATTTTCCGAGCAGAAACTTTTGTCTGACGAATATGCTGGATATTGAAGCCTTGCTTCATCCATTTCGGGATCCGTCTGTCGGAGTAAGTTATGTTTTCATCTATTATTATTGGATAGATTCGATCAATAACCCCCGTCGCAACGCCTTCTCTCGCCTTAGCCAATTCGAGCTTAACCCAAGGCGAATTTAGGGCATTATTGGAAAGAAATATAACAAACAAAGATGTCTCATCCAAACCAGCTATAATTTCCTCAGATGGTGACATCCCCTCCTCAAAAGTCATCTCGTCAAATATAACGCTTTCTTTTCTGAGCTTTTCATATACCTCTCTGACATATGCTTTATCGCTAGAGCTATGAGAAAGGAAGCATTTAATCATTTGAAATCCTTTTACCATATCGGAAGACCCCTTACAGGCTACGGACAAGCGTCTCATGCTCCTCCTCCTATGCCGTATCTTGAGTCTAAGGCTTGTGTTTGGACGTTCTTAGGGAAAAAATCTTGTGTTAGGAGCCACTTTTGTGCGCTCGCTCTCCATTGGTAGTGTTTATCTCAAGATTTCTCGGAGACAACAAGGCCCTGAAGCAGCAAGCACTATCAATTTTTACCAAGGTAATCGGTCCCACAGCGCGACGATCGCTCAGTCAATGGTAGCGCTAGCAAGAGGACCATCCAGGCTGGGGCCTTCTAAACAAGCTGCCACACTGGAAAGGATGCGGAAAGGATCGAAAACCTGCGGAAACGATCAATCATCAAGGTGGGCACGAAATCAGCGCCCCAGAAATGCAAAAAGCCCTGAATAATCAGGGCTTTGGAAGTGGCGGAAGCGTAGAGATTCGAACTCTAGGATAGTTGCCCATCGACGGTTTTCAAGACCGTTGCCTTAAACCACTCGGCCACGCTTCCTCGTATTGCGGGCGCCATAATACCGAAATGAAACAAGCTGTCAAACTCTCTGTGTAGCGGGTTTGCAGTCCTCTGTTATGATCTTTGCATCTGAACGTTTCAAACCCACAGGAGTGTCGCCATGCGCGAACAGGATTACGCCGTCAATCACGGCCAACAGGTCGAGCAGCAGGAGGTCAGCCGCGTCCTGCGCAATACGTACGGCCTGCTGGCTATCACCCTCGCCTTCAGTGGCCTCATGGCTTTCATTGCGCAACAGATGCGCGTCGGCTACCCGAACATCTTTGTGGTGCTGATCGGCTTCTATGGCCTGTTCTTCCTCACCAACAAGCTGCGTGATTCGGCCTGGGGCCTGGTCTCCACCTTCGCCCTCACCGGCTTCATGGGCTTTATCCTCGGCCCTATCCTCAACCGTTACCTGGGCATGGCCGGTGGCGCTGAAGTGGTCAGCTCGGCTTTCGCCATGACCGCACTGGTATTCGGTGGTCTGTCGGCCTATGTGCTGATTACCCGCAAGGACATGAGCTTCCTCGGTGGTTTCATCACCGCCGGTTTCTTCGTCCTGATGGGTGCCGTACTGGCCAGCCTGTTCTTCCAGATCAGCGGCCTGCAGCTGGCGATCAGCGCCGGTTTCGTGCTGTTCTCGTCGGTCTGCATTCTGTTCCAGACCAGCGCGATCATTCACGGTGGCGAGCGTAACTACATCATGGCAACCGTCAGCCTGTATGTATCGATCTACAACCTGTTCGTCAGCCTGCTGCAGCTGTTCGGCCTGATGGGTCGCGATGACTGATCTGATGGTTGGTAGCTTGTGAGAAAGCCCGCTTCGGCGGGCTTTTTTGTGGCTGATATCTGAATGGTATGCGCTGCGGCGACTGATCGCGGGGCAAGCTCGCTCCCACAGAGGAAGCAGCCGCACTACCCCAAATGGGCTCAGCCCCGTAGAATGCGCTCCTTTTTTCTTCCGGGGCAGTACTCCCATGAGTTCAATCGAGCAAGGACCCGGCGCACCCGCGCAGGCCAATGAACTGGTCCTCGGCCTTGAAGACCGGCCGCGGCCGCTGATCGCAATGCTGGCGGCACTGCAGCATTTGCTGGCGATCATCGTGCCGATCGTGACGCCGGGCCTGCTGATCTGTCAGGCACTCGGGGTTTCGCCACGGGACACCAACCTGATCGTGTCGATGTCGCTGGTGATTTCCGGGATCGCTACTTTTGTTCAGTGCCGTCGCTTCGGGCCATTTGGCGCCGGACTGCTGATTGTGCAGGGCACCAGTTTCAACTTTGTCGGACCTTTGATCGCCGGTGGCGCGCTGATGGTCAAGCAAGGTACACCGGTGGAAGCGGTGATGGCGGCGATTTTCGGTGTGGTGATTGCCGGCTCTTTCGTCGAAATGGGCATCTCGCGCATTCTGCCGTTCGTTAAACGCCTGATCACGCCGCTGGTGACCGGTATCGTGGTGCTGATGATTGGTCTGACGCTGATTAAAGTCGGCCTGATCAGCATGGGCGGTGGATTTGCCGCCATGAGCAACGGCACTTTCGCCAATGGCGAGAACCTGCTGCTGTCGGGTGTGGTGCTGGCGATTATCGTCGTGCTCAACCGTATCCCGGTGGTGTGGATGCGCAGTTGCGCGATCGTCATTGCCCTGGCCGTGGGTTACGCCCTGGCCGGCTACCTGGGCCGCCTGGACTTCACCGGCATGCACCAGGCCGAGCTGTTCCAGGTGCCAATGCCGCTGCATTTCGGCCTGGGCTTCTCCTGGGCGCTGTTCATTCCGATGCTGGTGATTTATCTGGTGACTTCGCTGGAAGCCATTGGTGACGTCACCGCCACCAGCAAGGTCTCGCGCCAGCCGGTCGAAGGCCCGCTGTGGATGCAGCGGATCAAGGGCGGTGTACTGGTTAACGGCGCCAACTCGCTGCTGGCCGGGGTTTTCAATACCTTCCCAAGCTCGGTTTTTGCTCAGAACAACGGGGTGATTCAGCTGACCGGTATCGCCAGCCGCCATATCGGCGTGTGGATTGCGGCCATGCTGGTGATCCTCGGCCTGTTCCCCAGTGTTGCCGGGGTGATCCAGGCGGTACCGGAGCCGGTGCTCGGGGGCGCGGCGATGGTGATGTTCGGTGCGGTGGCCGCTTCGGGGATCAATATTCTTGCCAGCATCAGCCTGGACCGTCGCGCGCTGCTGATTATCGCGGTCTCGCTGGCACTGGGCCTGGGTGTGGCACAGGTACCGGAGTTCCTTGCACATATGCCGTCGGCGCTGCGCAATGTGCTGGAGTCGGGTGTGGCTACCGGGGGGATTTGTGCCCTGGTGCTGAACTGGTTCTTGCCGGAGCATAAAGAGAAGGTTTGATTCAGTCTGGGGGCAATCGCGGGGCAAGCCCGCTCCTACCGACAAAACAGAAGCCCGCAGCTGTTGCGGGCTTTTTGCTTTATTATTGGCGCAGTTTTGCTGAATGAGCCTTCCATGAAGTTCGCCATTGCGGTTTTTTCTCCAGCCCATGCGCCCTCCTCGCGCCGCGCCTTGCTGTTCGCCCAGGCCGCGCTGGCCGGTGGACATGAAATTGTCCGGCTGTTTTTTTATCAGGACGGTGTCCATAGCGCCTCGGGCAACGTGGTTGCACCGCAGGATGAACTGGATGTCGCCGCCAACTGGCGATCCTTCATCAGCGAGCATCAGCTCGATGCCGTTGTGTGTATCGCCGCCGCCCTGCGCCGCGGCGTGCTCAATGCCGAAGAAGCCCAACGCTATCAACGCCCGGCGGTGAACCTGCCGGCGCCGTGGGAGCTGTCCGGTCTTGGTCAATTGCACGAAGGCGCGCAAAGCGCCGACCGCTTGATCTGCTTTGGAGGCGATTGAGATGGCCAAGTCCTTGCTGATTATCAGCCGCCAGGCCCCTTGGGCCGGTCCGTCCGCCCGTGAAGCGCTGGACATCGCCCTGGCTGGCGGCGCCTTTGACCTGCCGCTGGGTATGCTGTTTCTTGACGACGGGGTGTTCCAGCTCGCACCCGACCAGCAGCCCGCCCAGCTACAACAGAAGAACCTGGCCGCCAATCTGCAGGCCCTGCCAATGTTCGGTGTCGAAGAGCTCTTCGTCGCCCACAGCAGTCTGCAGGAACGCGGGCTTGAAGCAGACCGCTTGAGCCTGCCGGTGCAGGTGCTGGATGACGCCGCGCTGGCCGCGTTGATCGACCGTTTCGACCAGGTGGTAACCCTCTGATGAGCACCCTGCACGTAATTTCCCACTCGCCCTTTGGCGACAATCGCCTGAGCAGCTGCCTGCGCCTGCTCGGGAGCGAGGATGGCCTGCTGCTCTGCGGCGATGCGGTGTATGCCCTGCAGCCCGGCAGCGCGCCACTGGCCAGCTTGCAAGCGAGTAACCTGCAAGGCCGCCTGTTCGCCCTTGCAGAAGACCTGCAAGCACGCGCCATCAGCGCCAGCGACGACACCCGGGCCATCGATTACCCGGCCTTTGTCGCGCTGTCGCTGGACTACGACAAGGTCAACAGCTGGCTATGAGTACCCTGACCGTAGGCGAGCGCACTATCGCCCTGGACAAAGATGGCTATCTGGTTGAACTCGGCGACTGGTCCGACGAAGTCGCCGCAGCCCTCGCCGCCCATGAGCAGCTGGAACTGACCCCTGAACACTGGGAAGTACTGACGCTGCTGCGCGCGTTTTACCAGGAGTTCGAGCTGTCGCCGGCAACCCGCCCGCTGATCAAGTACACCGCACTCAAGCTGGGCCCGGAAAAAGGCAACAGCATGCACCTCAACCGCCTGTTCAAAGGCACTCCCGCCAAACTCGCCGCGAAGCTTGCGGGCCTGCCGAAGCCGACCAATTGCATATGACCGATCCTCGCCCGCTGATCACCGAAACCCCGGCCGAACATCCCTTTGCCCAGTTCGTGCGCATCCTTGGCAAGGGCAAGCGCGGTGCCCGCGGCCTGAACCGCGAGGAAGCCCGCGAGGCGATGGGCATGCTGCTTGACGGCAAGGTCGAGGAAACCCAGCTGGGCGCCTTCCTGATGCTGCTGCGCCACAAGGAAGAAAGCCCCGAGGAGCTGGCCGGTTTCACCGAGGCGCTGCGTCAGCGCCTGCACGCACCGCAGATTGCGGTAGACCTCGACTGGCCAAGCTATGCAGGCAAAAAGCGCCACCTGCCCTGGTACCTGCTCGCCGCCAAGTGCCTGGCGGCCAACGGCGTGCGTATCCTGCTGCACGGCGGCGGTGCTCACACAGCCGGGCGCCTGTACACCGAGCAAGTGCTGGAGCTGCTGCAGATCCCGCTGTGCCGTGACTGGAATGCCGTTGCCCAGGCACTCGACAGCCAGCAGTTGGCATTTATCCCGCTGCAAGACTGGGCACCGCGACTGCAACACATGATCGACCTGCGCAACACCCTGGGCTTGCGCTCACCTATCCATTCCCTGGCCCGTGTGCTCAATCCCCTGGGCGCCCGCTGTGGCCTGCAAAGTATCTTCCACCCGGGCTACCAGGCCGTGCACCGTGAAGCCAGCCGCCTGCTTGGCGACACTGCCATCGTGGTCAAGGGCGATGGTGGCGAAATCGAGATCAATCCGGACACCACCAGCCACCTGTATGGCACTGCGCACGGCATCGAGTGGGACGAAGAATGGCCAGCGCTGTCCGCGCAACGTCATGTCAAACCCGCGAGCCTGGAGCCGGAGCATCTGCTGACGGTCTGGCGCGGCGAAGCGCGTGACAGCTATGGCGAGTTGGCAGTGGTTGCGACCATGGCCCTGGCCTTGCGTGGGCTGGGTCATAACCGCGATGAGGCCTTTGCCCAGGCGCAAGGTTACTGGGACCAACGCCAGGCGTAAGGCAACCCATCAACAAAGTCGATTAAACAGGCGCAGACTTTGCGCTATTCGTTCGAACGCAAGCTCGTACACTGGGCTCTATATTCCAACGAATCGCCAAGGAGCTCAGCATGGGCCTGTTGATCGACGGACGCTGGCATGACCAGTGGTATCAAAGCAGCAAAGACGGTGCGTTCCAGCGTGAAAATTCGCAGCGGCACAATCAGTTGCCCGCCGTCGAGGCCGGACGTTACCACCTGTATGTGTCCCTCGCCTGCCCCTGGGCTCACCGAACGCTGATCTTTCGCAAGCTCAAGGGCCTGGAAAGCCTGATCGACGTGTCGGTGGTCAGCTGGTTGATGGGCGAAAACGGCTGGACCTTCGACCCGAGCCAGGGCTCCACGGGTGACAAGGTCGATCACCTGGATTTTCTCTATCAGCGTTATACCCGCGACGACCCGCACTACAGCGGCAGGGTCACAGTACCGGTGCTGTGGGATAAACAGGAACAGCGCATCGTCAACAACGAGTCGGCGGAAATCATCCGCATCTTCAATCACGCGTTCGACGATTTGACCGGCAATGGCCTGGACCTCTACCCAGAGCCACTGCGAGCCGAGATCGATGCGCTCAACGAGCGGATCTACCCGGCCGTCAACAACGGTGTGTATCGCGCAGGCTTTGCCACCTCGCAACAAGCGTACGAGCAGGCGTTTGATGAAGTGTTTGCCGAACTGGACTGCCTGGAGCAACGGCTGGGCGAACGCCGCTATCTGGCGGGTGAGTACCTGACCGAGGCTGACTGGCGACTGTTCACCACGCTGATTCGTTTCGATGCGGTGTACCACGGGCACTTCAAGTGCAACCTGCGGCGCCTGGCCGATTATCCGAACCTGTCGAACTGGCTACGCGAGCTGTATCAGTGGCCGGGTGTGGCCGAGACGGTGAATTTCGAGCACATCCAGAAGCATTACTACATGAGCCATAAGACCATCAATCCGAACGGGATTGTGCCGAAAGGGCCGTTGCAGGATTTTGCCCAAGGACATGACCGGGAGAGATTGGCGGGCCGGGGGATTTGGGTCAACACGGGGAAATAGTGGCGGATTCATCGCGGGGCAAGCCCGCTCCCACCGGTGGGAGCGGGCTTGCCCCGCGATGTTTTTCAGCCCTGAGAACCTTCGAACCAGGCCAGCTTGTCACGCAACTGGACCACTTCGCCGACGATCACCAGGGTCGGTGCATGGACTTCATGCTCAGCCACCAGGGCTGGCAAATCCGCCAGTGTACCGGTGAACACCCGCTGGTTCGGCGTAGTGCCCTGCTGAACCAGCGCGGCCGGTGTATCGGCAGCACGACCGTGGCGAATCAGCTCGGCACAGATGATCGGCAAACCAACCAGGCCCATGTAGAACACCAGGGTCTGCGCCGGTGCCACCAGGTCATTCCAAGGCAGGTTACTGGTACCGTCCTTGAGGTGGCCGGTGACAAAGCGCACTGACTGGGCGTAATCGCGGTGGGTCAACGGGATCCCGGCATACGCCGAGCAACCGCTGGCAGCGGTAATACCCGGTACCACCTGGAACGGTATGCCCTGCTCGGCCAGTTCCTCGATCTCTTCGCCACCACGGCCGAAGATGAACGGATCACCGCCCTTGAGGCGCAACACCCGCTTGCCCTGACGGGCCAGGGTAACCAGCAGCTGGTTGATCTGCTCCTGAGGTACGGCATGGTCGGCGCGACGCTTGCCGACGTAGATGCGCTCGGCATCACGGCGGCACAACTCGATGATCGCCGGAGCCACCAGACGGTCGTAAAGCACCACGTCGGCCTGCTGCATCAAACGCAAGGCACGGAAGGTCAGCAGGTCCGGATCACCCGGACCGGCACCGACCAGGTACACCTCACCTGGCGCCTGATAAGTCGCACCGTCGATCTTGGCTTGCAGCAAGCGTTCGGCTTCAGCGCCCTGCCCGGCCAGTTGCCGCTCGGCGATCGGGCCCTGGAACACATCTTCCCAGAAGCCGCGACGCTGATTGACGTCCGGGTAGAGTGCCTTGACCTTGTCGCGAAAGCGCGCACCGAGCCCGGCCAGCTCGCCATAGGCAGCCGGAATCCAGGTTTCCAGCTTGGCCCGGATCAAGCGTGCCAGCACCGGCGCATCGCCGCCGCTGGACACTGCAACCACCAACGGCGAGCGGTCGACAATGGCCGGGAAGATCACCGAACACAGCGCCGGCGCATCGACGACGTTGACCGGCACACAACGCTGGTGAGCATCCGCCGAGACCTGAGCGTTGAGCGCCTGGTCGTCGGTGGCAGCAATGATCAGTTGGCAACCGTCGAGGTCGCCCGGCTGGTAGCCACGGCTGAGGATTTCGCCACCGCTGTGCCGGACGAGCTCGGTCAGTTGCGCTTCAATCTCGGGCGCGACCACCCGCAGCACTGCGCCGGCATCGGCCAGCAGACGCGATTTGCGCAGGGCAATCTCGCCTCCGCCGACAACCAGCACACGGCTGCCGCGCAGTTTGTGGAACAGCGGCAGGAATTCCATTTAACCGATGAACTCCACACCACCCATGTACGGCTTGAGCACTTCAGGCACACGGATCGAACCGTCAGCCTGCTGATAGTTCTCCAGCACCGCCACCAGTGTACGACCTACCGCCAGACCCGAACCGTTAAGGGTGTGAACCAGTTCCGGCTTGCCGGTTTCCGGGTTGCGCCAGCGGGCTTGCATACGGCGCGCCTGGAAGTCGCCGCAGTTGGAGCACGAGGAGATCTCGCGGTATTTGTCCTGGCTCGGCACCCAGACTTCCAGGTCGTAGGTCTTGACCGCACTGAAGCCCATGTCGCCGGTGCACAGAGCCAATACCCGGTAAGGCAGCTCAAGTGCCTGCAACACGCGCTCGGCGTTGGCAGTCAGGCCTTCCAGGGCTTCCATCGACTTGCTCGGCTCAACGATCTGAACCATCTCGACCTTGTCGAACTGGTGCTGACGGATCATGCCGCGGGTATCGCGACCCGAGGCACCGGCTTCACTGCGGAAGCACGGGGTGTGGGCAACGAACTTGACCGGCAGCTGCTTGGCGTCGAGGATTTCGCCAGCAACGATGTTGGTCAGCGACACTTCGGCAGTCGGGATCAGGTAGAAGTCGGCCTCGCCGTCGCGGCTGATCTTGAACAGGTCTTCCTCGAACTTCGGCAACTGACCGGTGCCTTGCAGCGCCGGGGCTTGTACCAGGTACGGAGTGTAGGCTTCTTCGTAGCCGTGCTCGCTGGTGTGCAGGTTGATCATGAACTGCGCCAGGGCGCGGTGCATACGCGCGATCGGGCCACGCAGCAGGGCGAAACGCGCGCCCGACAGCTTGGCTGCGGTTTCAAAGTCCAGGCCGCCGCTCAACTCACCCAGCGCCACGTGATCCTTGATCTCGAAGTCGAAGCTGCGCGGGGTGCCCCAGCGGCGTACTTCAACGTTGTGATCTTCATCGGCGCCGACCGGCACGCTTTCGTCCGGCAGGTTAGGGATTTCCAGCAGGATCGAATCCAGCTCGGCCTGAATGCCGTCCAGTTCGACCTTGCCGCTGGCCAGTTCATTGGCCATGCGCTCGACGTCAGCCATCAGCGGCGCGATGTCTTCGCCACGGGCCTTGGCCTGACCGATGGACTTGGAACGGGCGTTACGCTCGGCCTGCAGTTGTTCGGTACGGGTCTGCACCACCTTGCGGCGTTCTTCCAGTGCCTCGATGCGCGCGACATCCAGGCTGAAGCCACGGGAGGCCAGGCGGTCCGCCACTTCCTGAAGTTGGCCGCGTAACAGTTTGGAATCGAGCATATCGTTCTCTCGTTGGTTCAGAATTTGGTCAAAGACAGGCCGGCCCAGGTTGCGAGCAGCCCGCCAAATACGCTGAGCCCGGCATAGCCGAAGGCCAGCGGCGCCTGCCCGCTTTCGAGCAGGCGCACGGTATCCAGTGAAAAAGATGAAAAAGTCGTCAGACCGCCGAGAAACCCGACGATCAGGCCCGCGCGCAACTCGACCGGCACCAGCGGGCGATGCAGAAACAGCCCGTAGAGCAGGCCGATCAGCAGGCAGCCAATCAGATTGACCGCCAGCGTACCGAGATAGAAGTGACGTGGCCAGTGGGCATTGACCCAATTGGCCGTGGCAAAGCGCATCAGTGTGCCGACGATGCCTCCGGCACTGACCGCTGCAATCACTGCAATCATGGCTTTCTCCGTTGCCGTGGACTGTTGCGGTCAAGCTCGGCCAGGTGCTTGAGCTTCTCGCCGATCTTCAGTTCCAGACCACGCGGCACCGGTTGGTAGTAGTGGCGCGGTTCAAGGTTGTCGGGGAAATAGTCTTCGCCAGCAGCGTAGGCATCAGGCTCATCATGAGCGTAGCGGTACTCGTCGCCGTAGCCCAGTTGCTTCATCAACTTGGTCGGCGCGTTGCGCAGGTGCAGCGGCACTTCCAGCGAACCGTGCTCGCCAGCCTCGCGCAGGGCGGTCTTGAAGCCCATGTACACCGCGTTGCTCTTTGGCGCACACGCCAGATAGGTGATGGCCTGAGCCACCGCCAGCTCGCCTTCGGGACTGCCCAGACGCTCCTGCACGTCCCAGGCTGCCAGGCACAGGCTCAAGGCGCGGGGATCGGCGTTGCCGATGTCTTCGCTGGCCATGCGCACCACGCGCCGGGCGATGTACAACGGATCGCAGCCGCCATCGAGCATGCGTGCGAACCAGTACAGTGCACCGTCGGGATTGGAGCCGCGCACCGACTTGTGCAGGGCTGAAATCTGGTCGTAAAAGGCTTCGCCGCCTTTATCGAATCGACGGCGGCTGTCACCGAGCAGGCTTTGCAGCAGCTCGACGCCGATTTCGCTGCCGTCTTCGGCCAGGTCAGAGGCGTTTTCCAACAGGTTGAGCATGCGCCGACCATCGCCATCGGCGGCAGCCATGAGCATCTTGAAGGCTTCGTCACCCAGGCGCAGCTGATGCTTGCCCAGCCCGCGCTCCTCGGTCAGCGCCCGCTGTACCAGCTTGTGCAGGGCAGGCTCATCCAGGCTCTTGAGCACATAGACACGCGCTCGCGACAGCAGTGCGTTGTTCAGCTCGAACGACGGGTTTTCCGTGGTCGCACCTATGAAGATCAGGGTGCCGTCCTCAACGTACGGCAGAAAGGCGTCCTGTTGCGACTTGTTGAAGCGATGCACTTCATCGACAAACAGAATGGTCCGCCGCCCGTACTGCCCGGCCTGCTGCTTGGCGATTTCCACTGCATGGCGGATCTCCTTGACCCCGGCCAGCACCGCCGAAACGGTTTCGAAGTGGGCGTCACAGAACTGCGCCAGCAGCCGCGCCAGGGTGGTCTTGCCGACCCCGGGCGGGCCCCAGAAGATCATCGAGTGCAGCGCACCCTGCTCCAGTGCCTCGCGCAGCGGTTTACCGCGAGCCAGCAGGTGCTCCTGGCCGACGTACTCGTCCAGGTTGGCCGGGCGCAAACGCGCGGCCAGGGGCTGGGCTACGGGGTCACTACGAAACAGGTCCATGGACGGCGCTACTACCTCTTACTCGGAAATGACATCCGCGCCTTTGGGGATATCAAACTTGAACTTGCTCGCCGGGATTGCCTCGTTGGCTTTGACCCCGGTGAACAGAATGTTAGTACGCTGGCCGACGCTGTCGATCAGTTGCATGTCATTGACCAGACCTTTGCGGAAGGAAAGACGCAACGAGTCGAACAGGGTGTCCTTGGTTTTCGGCTTGAGGGTGAAATCCACCACGTCGCCCTGCTCTTTGGCGGTGATATCGAAACTCTGGCTGATCTTCGATACATCGCCCGACAGCAGCAGTGCCGGGGTCTCGGTCAGGCGCTGGTCGAGCTTCTTGATGGTCGCCTGCTCCAGGTCCGGGTCCCACAGGGTGACCGTCTTGCCGTCCGAAACCACCACCTGTTCCTGCGGAGCATCGGTGTGCCAGTAGAACAGGCCGGGGCGTTGAACCGACATCTGCCCGGCCGTCTCCTGCAGGCTGGTGCCACTGGCGTCCAGGGTCAGCTGGGAGAAACGGGCTTCGATGGTCTTCGACTTTTCCAGCAACTGGGTCAAGCGCGACACATCCTGCTCGCCGGCGAATACCGAAGCGCTGGACAGGGTCAAAGCGGAAACCAACATCATGCGAATCAGGCGCATGGCAATCCTCGTTGCAGTAAGAATGGGCCTGTGGCCGTCACTGGCCACAGGCTAGGTAGTTCATCAGTCGCGGGACGGCCCGGGGGCGATCACTTCGCGTGAGCCGTTGGTGTTCATGGCGGTGACTACACCGGCCATTTCCATTGACTCGATCATGCGCGCGGCGCGGTTGTAGCCGATTTTCAGCTTGCGCTGCACGGCGGAGATGGAAGCGCGGCGGCTTTCCAGCACGAATTGTACGGCTTCATCGTACAGCGCGTCGGTTTCAGCATCATCGCTGTCACCGCCGCCACCACCGTCGAAGCCGCTACCGGCCTCTTCGACACCGTTGAGGATGTCGTCGTTGTAGTCCGGAGCGCCACGCAGCTTCCACGCCTCGACCACGCGATGGACCTCTTCGTCGGACACGAAGGCGCCATGTACACGGATCGGCAGGCTGGTGCCTGGCGGCATGTAGAGCATGTCACCGTGCCCGAGCAATTGCTCGGCGCCACCCTGGTCGATGATGGTTCGCGAGTCGATCTTGCTCGATACCTGGAAGGCCATACGGGTCGGGATGTTGGCCTTGATCAGACCGGTGATAACGTCCACCGATGGCCGCTGGGTCGCGAGAATCAGGTGGATACCCGCGGCACGGGCCTTCTGGGCGATACGGGCGATCAGCTCTTCGACCTTCTTGCCGACGATCATCATCATGTCGGCAAATTCGTCGACCACCACCACGATGGTCGGCAGGGTTTTCAGCAGCGGCGGCACGTCGTCCATGCTTTCGCGCTTGAACATCGGGTCGTAGATCGGCTCGCCAGCTTCTTCGGCGTCTTTCACCTTGCGGTTGAAGCCCGCCAGGTTACGCACGCCCATGGCCGCCATCAGCTTGTAGCGCCGCTCCATCTCGGCAACGCTCCAGCGCAGGGCGTTGGCAGCGTCCTTCATGTCGGTGACCACAGGGCACAGCAGGTGCGGAATGCCTTCGTAGATCGACAGTTCAAGCATTTTCGGGTCGATCATGATCAGCTTGGCGTCTTCCGGGCCAGACTTGAACAGGATCGACAGGATCATGGCGTTGACCCCCACCGACTTACCGGAACCGGTAGTACCCGCCACCAGCAGGTGCGGCATCTTGGCCAGGTCAGTAATTACCGGCTTGCCACCGATGTCATGCCCCAGGGCCATGGTCACCGGCGATTTGGCTTCGTCGTATTGCGGCGACGACAGCACTTCGGAGAAGCGCACGATCTGCCGGTCTTCGTTCGGGATCTCGATACCGACGGTGGTTTTGCCGGGAATCACTTCAACCACACGCACGCTGGTCACAGCCAGGGAGCGGGCCAGGTCTTTTGCCAGGTTGGCGATACGGCTGACCTTGACGCCAGCGGCCGGCTGGATTTCGTAACGGGTGATCACCGGCCCGGGATGGATGGAGTCTACCGAGACTTCGACACCAAACTCCTTGAGCTTGATTTCCAGCAGGTGACCGACACCGGCCAGCGACTCAGGCGAGTAATTGACCTGCTTCTTCTCGGCGGGATCGAGGATCGAGATCGGCGGCAAGGTGCCTTCGATGGCGCTGTCAACAAACAGCGGCGCCTGCTTTTCTTTCTGCACGCGCTTGCTCGGCTCAGGCACTTTGGCCGGGGCCGGCATGATCAGCGGAGCAGGCTGCTGCGCGCGTTCGGCCACATGCTTGCTCAGGGCCTGGTCACGCTCGATGATGCGCTCCTTGGCCTTGGCTTGTTCACGACGGTCCGATACCACCGGAGCAACCACCTCCTGCACCTGGTCGTCGACCTCACGCAGCTGCGCCACCAGGCGCTTGCGCTCGTTGCGTGCGGCCCACCAGCGATTGGCGGCGCCCTGGAACAGCTCGAACAGATCAAGGGTGATCTTGCCGGTGACGTCCATGACCTTGAACCACGACAGGTCGGTAAACACGGTCAGGCCGAACAGGAACAGGGCGATGAACATCAGGGTGCTGCCCTGTACGTTCAGGGCGTTCTTGGCCAGGTCACCGAGGCTTTCGCCCAGCGCGCCACCGGCCGAAGCTGGCAGGCTGGCGGCGGAATGGAAATGAATATGCGCCAGCGCCGCGCCCGACAGCACCAGGAACACCAGGCCGATCAGGCGCCAGGAGAACAACCAGCCGCTCCACTGCCAGGGCTGGTGACGCTCGCGGAAGATCTGCCAGGTCTTGATCGCCAGCAGCAGCGGGAAGATATAGGCGAAATAGCCCAGCACCATGAACAGGACGTCGGCGAAGTAGGCACCGGCACGACCGGCAGCATTCTGCACCTGCTCGACGTTGCTGGTGTGGCTGAAGCCCGGGTCGGCCTGGTCGTAGGTCAGCAACGCCATCCACAGGTACAGGCACAGCGCCCCCATGGCAATCAGCGCGCCTTCCTTGAGGCGATAATGCAGTTGCTGGCGCCACTGTGGCACAGGCAAGGGATTCGATGTTGCGGTGGATTTCTTCAAAACGCGTCTATTCCTGCGCTCAATGCGCGTCCAACAGTGATTGGCCTGATTGAACAGCCAATAAACCACTACTTTTAACATTACTGCCCGCCTGCCGCCATGGCGGCACGCCAGAAACACGCGTAAACGGGGGCCAATTTCCTATATCTCAATTTGAGCACGCATTTTCTTTTGTGACAAAGGCTTATGCGGTGTTTTTGTACAAGTGTGACAACAAACGCCTGAGCAAGTTGCTTTAGCAGTACGAGCCTGTGGGAGCGGGCTTGCCCCGCGATGCTGTTTCAGGCAATGCTGCCCCCCCTCCCCTCCTCCGCCATTGAACGACGATGCTGACCTGGTTGAGCCGCGATTCCCTGACATTCCCTGCGCTGGATAAAGCCATGCGCGACCCCAACGGCCTGCTTGCCGCCGGCGGCGACCTCAGTGCCGAGCGCCTGGTACAGGCCTACCGCCACGGCTGCTTCCCCTGGTACCAGGACGGCCAGCCGATCCTCTGGTGGTCGCCCGACCCGCGCACCGTGCTGTTTCCCGACGAACTGCATGTGTCACGCTCGTTGCGCAAATTCATTCGCCAGGGCCGCTACCAGGTCAGCTTCGACCAGGACTTTGCCGCGGTAATCGCCGCCTGCGCCGCCCCCCGCGACTACGCCGACGGCACCTGGATCACCGACAGCATGCAGGCCGCTTACCTCAAACTGCATCAACAGGGTTTCGCCCATTCGGTCGAGGTGCGTCAGGACGGTGAACTGGTCGGCGGCCTGTACGGCCTGGCCATGGGCCGGCTGTTTTTCGGTGAGTCGATGTTCAGCCGCGCCGACAACGCCTCCAAGGTCGGCTTCGTGACCCTTGTCGAGCACTTGCAGCAAGCCGGTTTTGTCCTGATTGATTGCCAGATGCCGACGGATCATCTGCACAGCCTGGGCGCCCGGGCCATTGCCCGGGCAACCTTTGCCGATTATCTGCAGCGCTACCTCGACCAACCCAACAGCGCCAGCTGGGTTTGCTAGCGAGTTTTTCCAGCTGGCTTACACTTAAATCTAAAGCACCTCCCGAGGGGTTGATCATGACAGAGCTGGCGCGGTTGAAGTTTTATGCCACTCAACCCCATTCCTGCAGCTACCTGCCAGACGAACAAGCCACCACGCTGTTTCTCGACCCGAGCCAGCCGATGGATGTGAATGTCTATGCAGACCTGTCGGAAATGGGCTTCCGGCGCAGCGGCGACCACCTGTATCGCCCGCACTGCCAGAACTGCAACGCCTGCGTGCCGGCGCGGATTCCGGCTGCGCGCTTTTTGCCCAACCGCCAGCAGAAGCGCATTCTCAAGCGCAATGCCGACCTGACTGTCAGCGCTGCTCGCCCGGCGTTCAAGGAGGAGTACTTTGAGCTGTACCGGCGCTACATCGAACAGCGCCACGCCGACGGCGACATGTACCCGCCGAGCCGCGACCAGTTCGCCACCTTCCTGGTCCGCGACCTGCCGTTTTCACGCTTCTACGAGTTTCGCCTCGAAGACCGCCTGGTTGCCGTGGCAGTCACCGACTTGCTGCCCAATGGCTTATCGGCGGTGTACACCTTCTACGAACCCGACGAAGAGCGCCGCAGCCTTGGCCGCTTTGCCATCCTCTGGCAGATCACCGAAGCCCTGCGCCTGGGACTGGACGCGGTCTACCTCGGCTACTGGATCAAAAACTGCAAAAAGATGAACTACAAGACCCAGTACCGCCCCATTGAGCTGCTGATCAATCAGCGCTGGGTAAGCCTGAACTGAAATCATTGGCTTAAAATCCATTTTTTGGGCACAATGCACGCCACTTTTTTTGCCTGGCGCAGTCGTGCACCGGGCCATTAACTGGACACCGAGGGCTTTACTGCATGTCGAAAGAAGACAGCTTCGAAATGGAAGGCACTGTCGTCGACACCCTGCCCAACACCATGTTCCGTGTGGAGTTGGAAAATGGGCACGTCGTTACCGCGCATATCTCCGGAAAAATGCGCAAGAACTACATTCGTATTCTGACCGGTGACAAGGTCCGCGTCGAACTGACGCCTTACGACCTGAGCAAGGGGCGCATCACCTACCGCGCCCGCTAAGCGACACCAACAAAAACGCCCGGCTATATGCCGGGCGTTTTTGTTGGCGGTTTAGAAGCATCGCGGGGCAAGCCCGCTCCCACCAGGTTACTTGCATCTACCTGTGGGAGCGGGCTTGCGCCGCGATTAACGTTACGCCATCTCAGCCGTGGTCTCGAACTCGAACACCAGCTCGCCATCGCGAATGTCGATGTGCACCACACCGCCATGCTCGGCCAGCTCGCCGAACAGGATCTCTTCGGCCAGTGGCCGCTTGATCTTGTCCTGGATCAGCCGCGCCATTGGCCGCGCGCCCATCTGCGCATCGTAACCACCCGCCGCCAGCCAGCTGCGCGCCGCATCGCTCACCTCCAGCAGAACGCGCTTGTCTTCCAGTTGCGCCTGCAGCTCGGTAAGGAACTTGTCCACCACACTCTTGATCACTTCGTGGTTCAGGCGACCAAACTGGATAATGGTGTCCAGACGGTTGCGGAACTCCGGCGTGAAACTTTTCTTGATCACTTCCATAGCGTCGGAAGAGTGATCCTGTTGAGTAAAGCCAATCGAGGCTCGCGCAGCAGTCTCAGCACCGGCGTTGGTGGTCATGATCACGATGACGTTACGGAAGTCCGCCTTGCGCCCGTTGTTGTCGGTCAGGGTACCGTGGTCCATCACCTGCAGCAGCAGGTTGAAGACTTCCGGATGGGCCTTCTCGATTTCATCGAGCAGCAATACGCAATGCGGTTGCTTGGTGATGGCTTCGGTGAGCAAACCGCCCTGGTCGAACCCGACATAGCCCGGAGGCGCACCGATCAAACGCGATACGGTATGACGCTCCATGTACTCGGACATGTCGAAACGCACCAGCTCGACACCCAGGGCCTTGGCCAACTGGCGCGCCGCTTCGGTTTTACCGACGCCGGTAGGCCCTGCGAACAGGAACGAACCGACAGGTTTGTCAGGTGACTTCAGGCCGGCACGCGACAGCTTGATCGCAGTTGCCAGCGAATCGATCGCCGCGTCCTGACCAAACACGGTCAGCTTCAGATCACGCTCAAGATTACGCAGCAGCTCCTTGTCGGAACTGGTGACGTGTTTTGGCGGAATCCGCGCGATTTTCGCGACAATGTCCTCAACTTGCGGCACATCAATGCGCTTGACGCGCATTTCCACCGGCTGCAGGCGCTGATAGGCACCGGCTTCATCGATCACATCGATAGCCTTGTCAGGCATGTGCCGATCATTGATGTAGCGGGCTGCGAGCTCAGCAGCGGCGCGCAGGGCCTCATCGCTGTACTCGATATTGTGATGGGACTCGAAGCGCCCCTTGAGACCACGCAGGATCCCTACGGTATCTTCCACCGACGGCTCGCTGACATCGACTTTCTGGAAGCGTCTTGCCAGTGCACGGTCCTTCTCGAAGATCCCACGGAACTCCTGGAAGGTGGTCGAACCGATGCAACGGATATCACCCGAAGACAGCAGCGGCTTGAGCAGGTTGGAGGCATCCATGACGCCACCGGAGGCCGCGCCCGCACCGATAATGGTGTGAATTTCGTCGATAAACAGGATTGCCTGCGGACGTTTGCGCAACTCGTTGAGCAACGCCTTGAAGCGTTTTTCGAAGTCGCCGCGGTACTTGGTACCAGCCAGCAAAGCACCCAGATCCAGGGAGTAGACCACGCTTTGCGCCAGCAGATCAGGGACCTGGCCATCGACAATACGCTTGGCCAGACCTTCGGCAATCGCCGTCTTGCCGACACCGGCTTCACCAACCAGCAACGGGTTGTTCTTGCGCCGACGCGCGAGAATCTGCGCTACGCGCTCCACTTCCAGCTCGCGACCGACCAGTGGGTCGATACGACCTTGACGTGCCTGCTCGTTGAGGTTGCTGGCATAGGCGTCCAGAGGATTGCCCGACGATGAAGTCTCGCCACCCTCCTCGTCCTGCATATCCTGCTCGCCTTCGGAGTGATCGCCATGACCCGGCACCTTGGAGATGCCATGGGCGATGTAGTTGACCACGTCGATGCGTGCCACGCTCTGCTGTTTCAGCAGAAACACAGCCTGGCTTTCCTGTTCGCTGAAAATCGCTACCAGCACATTGGCGCCGGTGACTTCACGCTTACCCGAGCTCTGGACATGGAATACTGCGCGCTGCAACACCCGCTGAAAGCCCAGGGTTGGCTGGGTTTCACGATCTTCGTCATGGACGGGGATCAACGGCGTGGTGGAGTCAATGAACTCCTGCAGGTCGTGTTTGAGTTTGTCGAGGTTCGCGCCGCAGGCGCGCAGAACGGTCGCGGCGGCCTCATTATCCAATAGTGCCAGCAGCAGGTGCTCGACGGTCATGAACTCATGACGTTTCGAGCGTGCCTCCTTGAAGGCCAGATTGAGGGTGACTTCGAGCTCGCGGTTTAACATAGCTTCACCTCATACCCAAGTGGCCGGCGATTAACCGTCCTTCTCGATTTCACAGAGTAGCGGATGCTGGCTTTCCCTTGCGTATTGGTTGACCTGCATGGCCTTGGTCTCGGCGATGTCACGGGTAAACAATCCGCATACTGCCCGTCCTTCTGTATGGACGGCCAGCATGACCTTGGTCGCCAGCTCGCGATTCAGGTTAAAAAACACCTCGAGCACTTCGACGACGAAATCCATCGGTGTGTAGTCATCGTTGAACAAAACCACCTTGTACATGGGTGGCGCCTGCAGGGCCGGTTTGGCCTCCTGTACCGCCAGGCCAGAACCATCGTCCTCATGCGATTGCGGGCGATCCTGATTGAATGTTAGTCGAATCTGGCTATGTGCATGCATGGAAAGAATTTCATCATTTCGACAGGTTGGATAATGGATTGACCGCACAGGTGACGCGGGATAGCCGTCACCTCACCTTGACTATCGGCAAAACGGTGTTACAACCAATAAGAACCCACCGTGGTCGATAAAGATCCGCGCAGTCAACCAGAATTTTCGCAGGTTCATATGCGGATGGAGTGGATGATACTCCAGTGATGGAGTCCTTTGCAGAGGGATATGAGGATGGCAAGCGGTAAAGTCAAGTGGTTCAACAATGCCAAGGGCTATGGATTCATCAATGAAGAGGGGAAAAGCGAAGACCTCTTCGCCCACTACTCGGCTATCGAGATGGACGGTTATAAAACCCTGAAGGCCGGACAAGCCGTCAGCTTTGAGATCATCCAGGGGCCAAAGGGGTTGCACGCGGTGAAAATCACCGGGCTGAAAGCCGCAACCACCGATCCGGCACCCGCGCCAACTACTACCGTTACCGCCTGACCGCCAACGCACATAAAAAAAAGCCGGCCCGTTGTTATGAACGGGCCGGCTTTTTATTTATTTACCCGCTTACATATGCTTGATCAGTGCATCACCGAAGCCGGAGCTGCTGACCAGTGTCGCGCCGTCCATCAGACGCTCGAAGTCATAGGTCACGGTCTTGGCAGCGATGGCCCCGTTGGTGCCCTTGATGATCAGGTCAGCCGCCTCGGTCCAGCCCAGGTGGCGCAGCATCATCTCGGCCGAGAGAATCACCGACCCCGGGTTGACCTGGTCCTTGCCGGCGTATTTCGGCGCGGTACCGTGGGTAGCCTCGAACATGGCCACGGTGTCGGACAGGTTGGCACCCGGCGCAATACCGATACCCCCCACTTCTGCCGCCAGGGCGTCGGAGAGGTAGTCACCGTTGAGGTTGAGGGTGGCAATCACATCGTATTCCGCCGGGCGCAGCAGGATCTGCTGAAGCATGGCGTCGGCGATGGCGTCCTTGACGATGACTTCGCGGCCGGTTTTCGGGTTCTTGAACTTCATCCATGGACCGCCATCGAGCAGCTCGGCACCGAATTCGTTCTTGGCGATCTCGTAGCCCCAGTCCTTGAAGGCACCTTCGGTGAATTTCATGATGTTGCCCTTGTGCACGATGGTCAGCGACTTGCGGTCGTTGTCCACTACGTACTGCAGGGCCTTGCGCACCAGACGCTGGGTGCCTTCTTTGGAGACCGGCTTGATGCCGATACCGCAGTCCTGGTCGAAACGGATCTTGGTGACGCCCATTTCTTCTTTCAGGAACTTGATGACCTTGGTCGCTTCAGGCGAACCGGCCTTCCATTCGATACCGGCATAAATGTCTTCGGAGTTCTCACGGAAGATCACCATGTCGACATCACCCGGCTTTTTCACCGGACTTGGCACACCCTGGAACCACACCACCGGACGCAGGCAGACATACAGGTCCAGTTGCTGGCGCAGGGCCACGTTCAGGGAGCGAATACCCCCACCGACCGGAGTGGTCAGCGGGCCTTTGATGGAGACGACGTAATCTTTGACCGCATCCAGGGTTTCCTGGGGCAGCCAGGTATCCTGGTCATACACCTGGGTGGCTTTTTCACCGGCGTAGACTTCCATCCAGGAAATCTTGCGCTTGCCCCCATAGGCTTTCTCTACAGCAGCATCGACCACTTTGATCATGACGGGACTGACGTCTACGCCAATGCCGTCGCCTTCGATGAACGGGATGATCGGATTATCAGGAACATTGAGAGAATGGTCCGCATTGACGGTGATTTTGTCGCCGACTGCCGGAACCTTGATTTTCTGGTATCCCATGCTGCACTCCGTTTTTTTTGGTGTGGTACGTCATCTGGATCCCCAGAGCGTACCCCAGATGCACGGCAACGGGAACCATGGCTGCGAATGCACCAAATTGGAGCTCGCACACCTACATCTTTGGTCTAAAAAAGGCGCTGTTACACGTTGACCTTGATGATTACGAGCAAGGATTTGATATACTCCGCCGGTGACCAAAGGGTCACTGGGGCGAACCGTCATTCAACCCCGACCAGACTGGGCTGTTACCGCAGTTCAGCCGTTTGACACTCGACTGATGCAATCCACCATCACTGCACAGAACCCTCGACCTTCTGCTCATAGATGTGTCTGAGCGAAGCGCCTACCCTGCGCACTTCGAGATTCTGCGCACGCTCAGCAAAACAGAGAGTTAACCCGAATATGCCCACCCGATCCAAGATCATCTACACCTTCACCGACGAAGCCCCTGCCCTCGCCACCTATTCACTGCTCCCCATCGTCGAAGCCTTCACCGCTTGCGCCGACATCGCCGTAGAAACCCGGGACATCTCTCTGGCCGGCCGCATCCTTTCTGCCTTCCCTGAACAGCTCGGCGCCGACAAGCAAGTGGCCGACCACCTGGCAGAACTGGGCCAACTGGCAACCACGCCAGAAGCCAACATCATCAAGCTGCCGAACATCAGCGCCTCGGTACCGCAGCTCAAGGCCGCGATCAAGGAACTGCAAGCCAAGGGCTTCAACGTTCCCGACTACCCTGAAGCCGCCGCCAGCGATGCCGAGAAAGAAGCCAAGGCTCGCTACGACCGCATCAAGGGCAGCGCCGTAAACCCGGTTCTGCGTGAAGGCAACTCCGACCGCCGCGCACCGCTGTCGGTCAAGAACTACGCACGCAAGCACCCGCACAAGATGGGCGCCTGGGCTGCCGACTCCAAGTCCCACGTGGCCCACATGAGCCAGGGCGACTTCTACGGTAGCGAAAAAGCTGCACTGATCGACGCCGATGACAGCCTGCGCATCGAACTGCTGGACAAGAACGGCAACACCACCGTCCTGAAAGAAAAGACCTCGGTCAAGGCCGGTGAAATCATCGACTGCGCGGTCATGAGCACCAAAGCGCTGCGTAAGTTCATCGCCGCTGAAATCGAAGATGCCAAAGCCAAGGGCGTACTGCTGTCGGTACACCTGAAAGCGACCATGATGAAAGTCTCCGACCCGATCATGTTTGGCCAGATCGTTGCCGAGTACTACCAGGACGCGCTGAACAAGCACGCCGCAGTACTGGAAGAGATCGGTTTCAACCTGAACAACGGTATCGGCGACCTGTACGCCCGTATCAAGGCCCTGCCAGCCGAGCAGCAAGCGCAGATCGAAGCTGACGTCAAAGCCGTCTACGACGTGCGCCCGGCACTTGCCATGGTCAACTCCGACAAGGGCATCACCAACCTGCACGTGCCAAGCGACGTTATCGTCGACGCCTCGATGCCGGCGATGATCCGCGACTCGGGCAAGATGTGGAACACCGAAGGCCAGCTGCAAGACACCAAGGCCGTGATCCCGGATCGTTGCTACGCAACCATCTACCAGGCCGTTATCGAAGACTGCAAGCAACACGGCGCCTTCGATCCGACCACCATGGGCAGCGTTCCGAACGTTGGCCTGATGGCGCAGAAAGCCGAAGAGTACGGCTCGCACGACAAGACCTTCCAGGCCAAGGCCGACGGCGTCATCCGCGTGGTTGACGGCAAGGGCAACCTGGTCCTGTCGCAGGAAGTCGAAGCCGGTGACATCTTCCGCATGTGCCAGACCAAAGACGCGCCGATCCAGGACTGGGTCAAACTGGCCGTCAACCGCGCCCGTGCCAGCAACACCCCGGCACTGTTCTGGCTCGACCCGCAGCGTGCCCACGACGGCGTGCTGATCGAGAAGGTCCAGAAGTACCTGAAAGACCACGACACCGCTGGCCTGGACATCCGTGTCCTGTCGCCTGTCGAGGCCATGAAGGTTTCCCTGCAGCGCATCCGTGCGGGCCAGGACACCATCTCGGTGACCGGCAACGTACTGCGCGACTACCTGACCGACCTGTTCCCGATCATGGAGCTGGGCACCAGCGCCAAGATGCTGTCGATCGTACCGCTGATGAACAACGGCGGCCTGTTCGAAACCGGCGCCGGCGGCTCGGCCCCGAAACACGTGCAGCAGCTGGTCGAAGAGAACTTCCTGCGCTGGGATTCGCTGGGTGAGTTCCTCGCCCTGGCCGCCTCCCTGGAGCACCTGGGCACTGCCTACGCCAACCCGAAAGCCAAGGTACTGGCGGCGACCCTGGACCAGGCCACCGGCCAGTTCCTGGACACCAACAAGTCCCCTGCGCGCAAGGTCGGCGGTATCGACAACCGTGGCAGCCACTTCTACCTGACCCTGTACTGGGCCCAGGCCCTGGCTGCCCAGAGCGACGACGCTGCCCTGCAAGCGCGCTTCGCCCCACTGGCAAAAGCCCTGGCCGAGAACGAGGCGACCATCGTCGCCGAACTCAACGCCGTTCAGGGCAAGCCGGCTGAAATCGGTGGTTACTACTACCCGGATGCCGAGCTGACCAGCAAAGTGATGCGCCCAAGCCAGACCTTCAACAGCGCGGTTGCCGCCCTGTAAGGTTCGCTTGACGTAACAACGGAAGCCCCGGCCACGCACCGGGGCTTTCGCTTTTCCGGGATCCATCGCGGGGGGGGGGGGATCCCCCAAGCCACGCTGGGGGAGGGGTTTTTCCTCGTGGGCTCCCATAGGGGAAAACCCCCCCCCCAACCTTTTTGGGGGGGGGTGTTCTCCCCCCGCGATGGATCTCACCAAAACAACACAGGGCTATCCGAATGACCTGGCAACCCCACATCACCGTCGCCACCATCGTCGAAGACCAGGGGCGCTTCCTCATGGTCGAAGAATTCAAGGCTGGCAAGCACGTCTTCAACCAGCCCGCCGGCCACCTGGAGGCCAACGAGAGCCTCCTCGACGCCGCCCGCCGCGAAACCCTCGAAGAAACCGCCTGGGAAGTCGAACTGACCGGCGTCGTCGGCATCTACCTCTATACAGCGCCCAGCAACGGCGTGACCTATCAGCGTGTGTGCTTCGCCGCCCGCCCGCTCAAACACCACTCCGAGCGCACGCTGGACAGCGACATCGTGCGCGCCGTGTGGCTGACCCGTGACGAGCTGCTGGCCAACCCCGAGCGCTGGCGCAGCGAGCTGGTGCCACGCTGCATCGACGACTACCTGACCGGGCCGCTGCACAGCCTGGCATTGATTCGCGACTGACAGCGACGATGCCTTGAGGCCCGCAGCCTGATAGAATCGTTGTCTTTTTCCAGATACACAGCCGGTACCTATGACCAGTCCAGCACTTTACGAACCCGAAAAGACACGCGTTATTGTCGGCATGTCCGGCGGCGTGGATTCTTCCGTCTCCGCCCTCCTGCTGATGGAGCAGGGCTACCAGGTGGAAGGCCTGTTCATGAAGAACTGGGAAGAGGACGACGGCACCGAATACTGCACCGCCCGCGAAGACCTGGCCGATGCTCAGGCCGTGTGCGACCGCATTGGCATCAAGCTGCATACCGCCAACTTCGCCGCCGAATACTGGGACAACGTCTTCGAACACTTTCTGGCCGAATACAAGGCCGGTCGCACGCCGAACCCGGACATCCTGTGCAACCGTGAAATCAAGTTCAAGGCGTTCCTCGACTACGCCATGATGCTCGGCGCCGACCTGATCGCTACCGGCCACTACGTGCGCCGCCGCGACACCGACGGCCGCACTGAACTGCTCAAAGGCCTGGACCCGAACAAGGACCAGAGCTACTTCCTGCACGCCGTCGGCGGCAAGGAAATCGCCCGCACCCTGTTCCCGGTAGGCGAACTGGAAAAGCCTGAAGTACGCGCCATCGCCGAGAAACATGGCCTGGCCACGGCGAAGAAGAAAGACTCCACCGGTATCTGCTTTATTGGCGAGCGCCGCTTCAGCGACTTCCTCAAGCAGTATCTGCCAGCGCAGCCCGGTGAAATCCAGACCACCGACGGCGAAGTGATCGGCCGCCATCACGGCCTGATGTACCACACCATCGGCCAGCGCCAGGGCCTGGGCATCGGCGGCCTCAAGGACGCCGGTGACGAGCCGTGGTACGTGCTGGAAAAAGACCTCGACCGCAACGTGCTGGTCGTTGGCCAGGGCAATGAGCATCCATGGCTGTTCTCCCGCGCCTTGCTGGCCTCGGAAATTTTCTGGGTCAACCCGATCGACCTGTCCAGCCCGCGCCGCCTGACCGCCAAGGTACGCTATCGCCAGAGCGATCAGGACTGCACCCTGGAACTGACCGCCAGCGGCTACCGCGCAGTATTCGACGAGCCGCAACGGGCCGTAACCCCAGGCCAGTCGGTAGTGTTCTATGACGGTGAAATCTGCCTGGGCGGCGGCGTGATCGAGACGGCCGAGCCGTGGAGCGCGCACTGATGAGCTCGATCCAAGAGCAGTTGATTGCACTGGGCGGCGTGTTCCAGGCCGCCGTACTGGTTGACCGCATTGCCCGTACCGGCCAGGCCAGCGAGGCGAACCTGGGCTGCATGCTCGGCAGCCTGCTGGTGCGTGATCCGCAAAACACCCTGGAAGTATTCGGCGGTGACGATCTCAATCTGCGCGACGGCTACCGCGCCCTGGCCAGTGCCCTGGAGCGTGATCCGGGCAGCCTGCAGCGCGAGCCACTGCGCTACGCACTGTCGATGCTGGGCCTTGAACGCCAACTGGCCAAGCGCGGCGACATGCTTGATGTAATCGGCAATCGTCTGCCACAGATCCAGTCCCAGGCCGAGCATTTCGGCCTGGTCCACGAAAATGTGATTGCCTCCAGCGGCGCGCTGTATCAGGACACCCTGAGCACCCTGCGCCAACGCATCCAGGTCCACGGCGACATGCGCCACCTGCAGCAGCCGAGCAACGCGTCGAAAATCCGCGCCCTGCTACTGGCCGGTATTCGCGCGGCGCGCCTGTGGCGCCAGCTGGGCGGACATCGCTGGCAGCTGGTGGTCAGCCGGCGCAAACTGCTTAAAGAGCTGTATCCAATGTTGCGTGGCTGACAAAGCTATCGCGGGGCAAGCCCGCTCCCACAGAGTCACCTCATACTTGTGGGAGCGGGCTTGCCCCGCGATAAAGCCACAGATTTACCGGCAGACCATTTGTCAGCCACCCGACCCGGGCGCGTTTTTCATGTATGATATGCGCCCTCTTCAAAGCCTGACTGTCCGAGAACACCCCATGCAGCTTTCCTCGCTCACTGCGGTTTCCCCTGTTGACGGCCGTTATGCCGGCAAAACCCAGGCCCTGCGCCCTATTTTCAGCGAATACGGCCTGATCCGTTTCCGCGCCCTGGTTGAGGTGCGCTGGTTGCAACGCCTCGCCGCTCATCCGCAAGTTCCTGAAGTTCCAGCGTTTTCCGCTGAAGCCAACGCGCTGCTCAATGGCCTGGCCGATGAGTTCGCTCTCGAGCACGCCGAGCGCGTGAAAGAAATCGAGCGCACCACCAACCACGACGTCAAAGCCATCGAGTACCTGCTCAAAGAGCAGGCTGCCAAGCTGCCAGAACTGGCCAAGGTCAGCGAGTTCATCCACTTCGCCTGCACCAGTGAAGACATCAACAACCTGTCTCACGCCCTGATGCTGCGCGCCGGCCGTGACGACGTGCTGCTGCCACTGATGCGCCAGATCGCTCAGGCCATCCGTGAACTGGCCCATCGCTTCGCCGACGTACCGATGCTGTCGCGCACCCACGGCCAACCGGCTTCGCCGACCACCCTGGGTAAAGAGCTGGCCAACGTTGTCTACCGTCTGGAGCGTCAGATCGCTCAGGTTGCCGCCGTGCCGCTGCTGGGCAAGATCAACGGTGCCGTGGGCAACTACAACGCCCACCTGTCGGCCTACCCGCAGATCGACTGGGAAGCCAACGCCCGCGCTTTCATCGAAGACGAGCTGGGCCTGGTGTTCAACCCGTACACCACGCAGATCGAACCGCACGACTACATCGCCGAGCTGTTCGACGCGATTGCCCGCTTCAACACCATCCTGATCGACTTCGACCGCGATATCTGGGGCTACATTTCCCTGGGCTACTTCAAGCAGCGCACCATCGCAGGTGAAATCGGCTCTTCGACCATGCCTCACAAGGTAAACCCGATCGACTTCGAAAACTCCGAAGGCAACCTGGGTATCGCCAACGCACTGTTCCAGCACCTGGCCAGCAAGTTGCCGATCTCGCGCTGGCAGCGCGACCTGACCGACTCCACCGTGCTGCGCAACCTGGGCGTTGGTTTCGCCCACAGCGTGATTGCCTACGAGGCCAGCCTCAAGGGCATCAGCAAACTGGAAATCAACCAGGCGCGCATTGCCGAAGACCTGGACGCTTGCTGGGAAGTGCTGGCCGAGCCAATCCAGACTGTCATGCGTCGCTACGACATCGAGAACCCCTACGAGAAGCTCAAAGAGCTGACCCGTGGTAAAGGCATCAGCCCGGACGTGCTGCTGACCTTCATCGATGGCTTGGACATGCCGGCCGAAGCGCGCGAAGAACTGAAAAAGCTGACCCCAGCCTCTTACATCGGTAACGCTGCGGCTCAAGCCAAACGCATCTGATCTGCGCCCTGCGCGTAAACGCCCGGCTCAGCCGGGCGTTTTTATTACCGAAAGAAAATTACTTTTTTTCAATAGGTTACACATGAATCCTGATACTCCTCTGCAGCTTCTGGGCGGCCTTACTGCCCGCGAATTCATGCGCGACTACTGGCAGAAAAAACCTCTGCTGGTACGCCAGGCCTTTCCGGACTTCGAAAGCCCGATCGACGCCGACGAACTGGCCGGCCTGGCCCTGGAAGAAGAAGTCGAGTCGCGTCTGGTTATCGAACATGGCGAGCGTCCGTGGGAGATGCGTCGCGGCCCGTTCGAGGAAGACACCTTCAGCACCCTGCCCGAGCGCGACTGGACACTGCTGGTACAAGCCGTGGATCAGTTTGTTCCAGAGGTTCACGAGCTGCTGGAGCACTTCCGCTTCCTGCCGAGCTGGCGCATCGATGACGTGATGATCAGCTTCGCCGCCCCGGGTGGCAGCGTCGGTCCGCACTTCGACAACTACGATGTATTCCTGCTGCAAGGCCAGGGCAAGCGCAACTGGAAGATCGGTCAGGTCTGCGACAGCGACAGCCCGCTGATCGAGCATGCCGACCTGCGCATCCTGGCTGAATTCGAGCAGAGCGACGAGTGGACCCTGGAACCGGGCGACATGCTCTACCTGCCACCGCGCCTGGCGCATTTCGGCGTTGCCGAAGACGACTGCATGACGTACTCGGTGGGTTTCCGCGCACCAAGCGCAGCCGAAGTTCTGACCCACTTCACCGACTTCCTCAGCCAGTTCCTGCCCGACGAAGAGCGCTACACCGACGCTGACGCCCAGCCGGTCAGCGACCCGCACCAGATCCAGCACGACGCCCTGGGCCGCCTGAAGAGCCTGCTGACCGAGCACATGGGTGACGAACGCCTGCTGCTGACCTGGTTCGGCCAGTTCATGACCGAGCCACGTTACCCAGAGATGGTCAGTGGCGAGCCGCTGGACGAAGCGGAACTGATCGAAAGCCTGGCCCAGGGTGCAATCCTGATCCGCAACCCGAGCGCGCGCCTGGCCTGGTCGGAAGTCGATGACAACCTGCTGTTGTTCGCCAGCGGCCAGAGCCGTCTGCTGCCGGGCGAGCTGCGCGAACTGCTGAAACTGATCTGCGCCGCCGACGCGTTGCATATCGAAAACCTTGAGCAGTGGCTTGAAAGCGATCAAGGCATTACCTTGATCTGCGAACTGGTCAAACAAGGAAGCTTGGGGTTTGCCAATGAATAAGATTCGAGTTCGCCTCGCCGACTGGCACAAAGACAACGCCGATATCCGCCGCATTCGCGAAGCGGTATTCATTGCCGAGCAATGCGTACCGCCAGAGCTGGAGTGGGATGCCGACGACAACAGCGCCGTGCATTTCCTCGCGATGGAAGGTGACTACGCCATCGGTACCGCCCGCCTGCTGGCCGACGGTCAGATCGGCCGGGTGTCGGTACTCAAGGACTGGCGCGGCCTGAAAGTCGGCGATGCACTCATGCAGGCGGTTATCGTCGAAGCGCAGAACCGTGACCTCAAGCAGCAGATGCTCAGCGCCCAGGTTCAAGCCACGCCGTTCTACGAGCGCCTTGGTTTCAAGGTGGTCAGCGAGGAATTCCTCGAAGCGGGCATCCCGCACGTGGACATGGTTCGCGAGTCGCGCGAACTGGCCTGATAAGCCATCGCGGGGCAAGCAAAACCCCTACAAATTTGCCATCATGTCCGCTCCACCCGCGGAGATCATGGTGTGGCGCATGTTCTTTTCTCTTGTGTGGTGTGGGTGCCCGCCCCCCCCCGCGATGAGGCCAGCAAAACCCCTACAAATTTGCCATCATGTCCGCTCCACCCGCGGAGATCATGGACATGCCGCTACGCCCCCTTCTCGCCTCCCTGCTTCTGTCGTTCAGCCTGAGTGCGCTGGCCGCCATCGAAGTGCTGCCACTGAGTAACCGCACCAGCGCCGAAATCCTCCCCACCGCGCAATCCTTCATCGGCAAGGAAGGCAGCGTCAGCGCCTTTGAGAACAAGCTGATCGTCAATGCCGAGCCGAAAAAGATCGACGACCTGCGCACCCTGCTGCAGCAACTGGACACCGCGCCGCGCAGGCTGCTGATCAGCGTCGACAACAACGACAGCAATTTCCAGGACAACCGCGGCAATGCCCGGGTCATCCACTACGGCACTGCCAACCGTGAAGGCGGTATGCAGCAGGTACAGGCCAGCGAAGGCAGTCCCGCACTGATCCAGGTCGGCCAGAGCATCCCGATTACCAGCACCAGCACAGATGGCTTTGGCCGACTGCAAAGCGACACCGAATACCGCAACGTCACCCAGGGCTTCTACGTCACTGCCAGTGTCACGGGCGACACCGTGCACCTGGCCATCAGTACCAACAATGACCGGATGAGCCAGGAGCGTCCCGATGTAGTGAAGGTACAAAGTACCGACACAAAGGTCAGCGGCAAGCTTGGCGAATGGATCACCCTGGCCGGTGTCAATCAGCAGAGTCAGTCCGATCGCAGCGCTTCTGCCCTCACTTACAGCACTCAGCGCGGCGAGAACATGACTTTGCGGGTAAAAGTCGACGCTTTGGACTGAACCCAGGCAAATCAAGGCCTCGACCAACGGCCTTGGAACTGACTGATGGGTCGTATTAGACAAAAGATGTAGTGGTGATAAAAAAGCACTACAAAACATTTGACGACCACATTTGGTAAAGGCATGATGGCCCCGCTCCCGCTAATCAGAGGCCCTGGCAAGGGCCTTCGAGCCGCGCTCTAACCTACCCACTTGAGCCGGCCCGTGTCTGTACAGCCCACAAGGCAGTTTGACGAGATTGCGACTGGAACGAAGTTGTCCCGAGGGACGGAAGCGCATCAAGAGGCACCCGGCAGCACTGTCACTGCAGCTCGGCAACCACGAGCCACCCTGCAGCGAACACCTCGCCCACGCCTGCTCACTTCCCCTCTTCGAGCCCCATCGTTCGACCGTCGCATATTTCGCTGAACATGACTTACGCCAGGCTTCTGATCTGCGCTGTGTGAGCGAGAATTTATTCCAAGACCGATGCGACGAGGTTTATTTCCATGGCACTGACACGCGAACAGCAAATTGCAGCCCTCGAAAAAGACTGGGCCGAAAACCCGCGCTGGAAAGGCGTGACCCGTACCTACACCGCCGCTGATGTCGTACGTCTGCGTGGCTCGGTCCAGCCTGAGCACACCCTGGCCCGCATGGGTGCCGAGAAGCTGTGGAAGCTGGTCACCCAGGGCGCACACCCGTCCTTCCGCCCGGAAAAAGATTTCGTCAACTGCATGGGCGCCCTGACCGGCGGCCAGGCTGTACAACAGGTTAAAGCCGGTATCCAGGCTATCTACCTGTCCGGCTGGCAAGTGGCTGCCGACAACAACTCGGCCGAGTCCATGTACCCAGACCAGTCGCTGTACCCGGTGGATTCGGTTCCAACCGTGGTCAAGCGCATCAACAACTCGTTCCGTCGTGCTGACCAGATCCAGTGGAAAGCCGGCAAGAACCCAGGTGATGACGGCTACATCGACTACTTCGCTCCAATCGTGGCTGACGCTGAAGCCGGTTTCGGCGGCGTACTGAACGCCTACGAACTGATGAAGAACATGATCGAAGCAGGCGCCGCCGGCGTTCACTTCGAAGACCAGCTGGCCTCGGTGAAAAAATGCGGCCACATGGGCGGCAAAGTACTGGTTCCAACCCAGGAAGCCGTACAGAAGCTCAACGCTGCCCGTCTGGCAGCCGACGTTGCCGGCGTACCGACCATCATCCTGGCCCGTACCGACGCCAACGCCGCTGACCTGCTGACCAGCGACTGCGACCCGTACGACCAGCCATTCGTGGTCGGCGAGCGTACTCAGGAAGGTTTCTACAAGGTGCGTGCCGGTCTGGACCAAGCCATTGCCCGCGGCCTGGCCTACGCTCCTTACGCCGATCTGATCTGGTGCGAAACCGCCAAGCCGGACCTGGACGAAGCCCGTCGCTTCGCCGAAGCGATCAAGAAGGAATACCCGGACCAGATCCTGTCCTACAACTGCTCGCCTTCCTTCAACTGGAAGAAGAACCTGGACGACGCGACCATCGCCAAGTTCCAGCGCGAACTGTCGGCCATGGGTTACAAGCACCAGTTCATCACCCTGGCGGGTATTCACAACATGTGGCACGGCATGTTCAACCTGGCGCACGACTACGCCCGCAACGACATGACCGCCTACGTGAAACTGCAAGAGCAAGAGTTCGCTGACGCCTCGAAAGGCTACACCTTCGTGGCCCACCAGCAGGAAGTCGGCACCGGTTACTTCGACGACATGACCACCGTGATCCAGGGTGGCAAGTCTTCGGTTACCGCACTGACCGGCTCGACTGAAGAAGAGCAGTTCCACTGATCGATGATCGGCAACTGAAATTCGGGTAACAGATAAAACCCGGAGCCTGTGATGGGGCTCCGGGTTTTGTTTTTTGTGACAGTAGGAGCGGGGGGGGGGGTCGCCGGGACGGGACGCGCGAGGAGCCCCGCCCTGGATACAAAAAACCCCC
>NZ_JBMOWO010000111.1:0-54172 GCF_049310525.1 Pseudomonas sp. GZD-222 | reverse complement strand
GGGGGGGATCTCCCCCGGGGGAGGGGGGGATGGCTGCCCCGCCTCGGGGGCCACCCCCGCTCCCACCGAGGGAGTTGCTCCCACTGTGCCGCGCGATTCGGCCGATTCGCCACTTCCCTATAAATCCCCATTGGCTATGCTAGGTGCACAACAACACCAAGGATTGGCCATGCTCCGCCCATTTACCCTGCTCTGCCTGGCGCTGCTCGGCGCAGCTTTCTATATATATGCACTGGCCAGCCAGAATGCACTGCTTGGCCTTGCCGTCAAACCGATCCCGGTACTGGCCCTGATCGCCTGGCTAAAGACCGCCGAACCATCCCCTTACCGACGCTGGATCACCATTGGCCTGGGTTTCTCGGTACTGGGCGATATCCTTTTGGCTGTGCCTGGCGACCTGTTCGTATTTGGCCTGGCAGCGTTTCTTTGCGCCCATCTGGCCTACCTGCGCGGCTACCTGAGCGAGACACGTGAGCGGGCAACCTCGGCGTTGGTGATCTCGGCGCTTGTTGGTACCACACTGCTGGCCATTCTGATCAGCCATGGCCTGGGCGATCTATTGATCCCGGTGACGGTGTACGCCCTGGCCATCAGCGCCATGCTCTGGCGCGCCCTGGCCTGCGGTGGCGTTGCCGCGCTGGGCGCTATCGCCTTCGTGTTTTCCGACAGCCTGATCGGCATTGACCGCTTCGTCGCACACTTCCAGGCGGCCCCGTACCTGATCATCCTCGCCTACTGGCTAGGGCAGTGGGCGATTGCCGCTTCGGTCTACACCAGACGCTCAGCAAAAACCTTGATCCAGACCGCGGCACGGCAAAATAAATTCGGTTAAAACACGGGGTGTGGAAACTTGCAGGTGAAGCCCATGCCGCACAACTTTGTAGTTGACCTGAACAGTAGGACGAATTGCATAGCTTCAAATGATATTAATTATCATTTCGAAGTTTCGACTTCATTACCCTTTGCAAGAAACATAATTAACAAAACCCGAGACAATGCCCGCCCCATGCGGCCTGCAGCGCGTTATGAAAGTTTTTTGTTCTTAATCCTACGAATAAATTTGCTGCAGAAATTTTACTTGCACCGGGTTTACCCATAAAATCAGCACGATAGATTCCGCTGCGACATATCGTCACTGCTTTACTACTTTCCAAGCCGCAGAGACTGGTCTCTGTATAAGGATTTTCAGCATGCCCGATTCGACAGGACTCATCGCCCATAACTGGGGCTTTGCCATTTTCCTTTTGGGTGTCGTTGGCCTGTGTGCCTTCATGCTCGGCCTGTCCGCCCTCCTCGGTAGCAAGGCCTGGGGCCGCAGCAAGAACGAACCCTTCGAGTCCGGCATGCTGCCTACTGGCGGCGCCCGCTTGCGCCTGTCAGCCAAATTCTATCTGGTCGCGATGCTGTTCGTGATCTTCGATATCGAAGCCCTCTTTCTCTTTGCATGGTCTGTGTCCGTCCGCGAAAGCGGCTGGACCGGATTCGTCGAAGCTCTCGTTTTCATAGCAATTCTGTTGGCAGGTCTTGTCTACCTTTATCGAGTGGGGGCGCTTGATTGGGCTCCGGAATCTCGCCGTAAGCGGCAAGCGAAGCTGAAACAATGAGGCTTTGGCAATGCAATACAATCTCACCAGAATCGACCCGGATGCTCCCAACGAGCAATATCCAATCGGAGAGCGGGAAACCGTCTCCGATTCGCTGCTAGAGGACCAGGTCCACAAGAACATCTTCATGGGCAAACTTGAAGATGTGCTCAGTGGCGCGGTCAACTGGGGGCGTAAGAACTCCCTGTGGCCGTACAACTTCGGCCTCTCCTGCTGCTACGTGGAAATGACCACGGCCTTCACGGCGCCCCACGACATCGCCCGCTTCGGCGCCGAAGTCATCCGGGCATCGCCGCGTCAGGCCGACTTCATGGTTATCGCCGGCACCTGCTTCATCAAGATGGCGCCGATCATCCAGCGCCTGTACGAGCAGATGCTTGAACCCAAGTGGGTCATCTCCATGGGTTCGTGCGCCAACTCCGGCGGCATGTACGACATTTACTCGGTCGTTCAGGGGGTCGACAAGTTCCTCCCCGTGGATGTCTATGTACCCGGCTGCCCGCCTCGCCCTGAAGCCTTCCTGCAAGGCTTGATGCTGTTGCAGGAGTCGATTGGCCAGGAGCGTCGTCCTCTTTCCTGGGTTGTCGGTGATCAAGGCATTTACCGTGCCGAGATGCCGTCGCAGAAAGAGCAACGCCGTGAACAGCGCATCCAGGTCACCAACCTGCGCAGCCCCGACGAAGTCTGATCCAGCTATCTGTTGCCTGCGCGTGCGCGACAGGCAGCCTGGCTTCATTCTCTACGTTGACCGAAAGCGACCGAGACCATGACAGCGGACACCGCTATTTATATCCCGCCTTACAAGGCTGACGACCAGGATGTGGTTGTCGAACTGAACAACAAATTTGGCCCCGAGGCGTTCGTCGCCCAGGAAACCCGCACCGGCATGCCGGTGCTTTGGGTTACCCGCGCCAAACTCAAGGAAGTCCTGAGCTTCCTGCGCAATGTCGCCAAGCCGTACAGCATGCTCTACGACCTGCACGGTGTGGACGAGCGTCTGCGCACCCAGCGCCGTGGCCTGCCAAGTGCCGACTTCAGCGTGTTCTACCACCTGCTCTCGGTGGAACGGAACAGTGACGTGATGATCAAGGTGGCCTTGACCGAAGGCGACCTGAACCTGCCGACCGTGACCGGTATCTGGCCCAACGCCAACTGGTACGAGCGCGAAGTCTGGGACATGTTCGGCATCGACTTTGCCGGCCACCCGCACCTGACCCGGATCATGATGCCTCCCACCTGGGAAGGTCACCCGCTGCGCAAGGACTACCCGGCGCGCGCCACCGAGTTCGATCCGTACAGCCTGACCCTGGCCAAGCAACAGCTCGAGGAAGAAGCCGCGCGCTTCAACCCTGAGGCCTGGGGCATGAAACGCCAAGGCGCCAACGAGGACTACATGTTCCTCAACCTCGGCCCGAACCACCCTTCGGCTCACGGTGCCTTCCGTATCGTCCTGCAGCTGGACGGTGAAGAGATCGTCGACTGCGTCCCGGACATCGGTTACCACCACCGTGGCGCCGAGAAAATGGCCGAGCGTCAGTCCTGGCACAGCTTCATTCCTTACACCGACCGTATCGACTACCTCGGCGGGGTGATGAACAACCTGCCGTACGTGCTCGCGGTCGAGAAACTGGCCGGCATCCAGGTGCCACAGAAGGTCGACGTAATCCGCATCATGCTGGCCGAGTTCTTCCGGATCACCAGTCACCTGCTGTTCCTGGGTACCTATATCCAGGACGTCGGTGCCATGACCCCGGTATTCTTCACCTTTACCGACCGTCAGCGTGCCTACACCGTGATCGAAGCCATCACCGGCTTCCGTCTGCACCCGGCCTGGTACCGCATCGGTGGCGTCGCCCACGACCTGCCGCGCGGCTGGGACAAACTGGTGAAAGACTTCGTCGAATGGCTGCCAAAGCGCCTCGACGAGTACACCAAGGCCGCCCTGCAGAACAGCATCCTCAAGGGCCGGACCATCGGCGTTGCCCAGTACAACACCAAAGAGGCCCTGGAATGGGGCGTCACCGGTGCCGGCCTGCGTTCCACCGGCCTGGACTTCGACCTGCGCAAAGCCCGCCCTTACTCCGGCTACGAGAACTTCGAGTTCGAAGTACCGCTGGCCCACAACGGCGATGCCTACGATCGCTGCATGGTCCGCGTCGAAGAGATGCGCCAGAGTATCCGCATCATCGACCAGTGCCTGCGCAACATGCCGGAAGGCCCGTACAAAGCGGATCACCCGCTGACCACGCCGCCGCCGAAAGAGCGCACCCTGCAGCACATCGAAACCCTGATCACTCACTTCCTGCAAGTGTCGTGGGGCCCGGTCATGCCGGCCAACGAGTCCTTCCAGATGATCGAGGCGACCAAGGGCATCAACAGTTACTACCTGACGAGCGACGGCGGCACCATGAGCTACCGCACCCGGATTCGCACCCCGAGCTACCCGCACCTGCAGCAGATCCCTTCGGTGATCCGCGGCAGCATGGTCGCGGACCTCATTGCGTACCTGGGCAGTATCGACTTCGTTATGGCTGACGTGGACCGCTAAGCATGAACAGCACGCTTATCCAAACCGACCGTTTCGCCCTGAGCGAAACCGAGCGCTCGGCCATCGAGCACGAGATGCATCACTACGAGGACCCGCGCGCGGCGTCCATCGAAGCCCTGAAGATCGTTCAGAAGGAACGCGGCTGGGTGCCTGACGGCGCCATCTATGCCATCGGCGAAGTGCTCGGCATTCCTGCCAGCGATGTCGAAGGCGTGGCCACCTTCTATAGTCAGATCTTCCGTCAGCCGGTTGGCCGGCACATCATCCGCGTTTGCGACAGCATGGTCTGCTACATCGGCGGCCACGAGTCCGTGGTCAGCCAGATCCAGAGCGAGCTGGGTATTGGCCTGGGCCAGACCACCGCCGACGGCCGCTTCACCCTGCTGCCGGTGTGCTGCCTGGGTAACTGCGACAAGGCCCCGGCACTGATGATCGACGACGACACCTTTGGCGATGTCCAGCCTGCTGGCGTCTCCAAGTTGCTGGAGGGTTACGTATGACCATCACTTCCTTCGGTCCGGCCAACCGCATTGCTCGCAACGCCGAAACGCACCCGCTGACCTGGCGCCTGCGCGACGACGGCGAGCCGGTCTGGCTGGACGAGTACCAGGCCAAGGACGGCTACACCGCCGCCCGCAAGGCGCTGGCACAGATGTCCCAGGACGATATCGTCCAGACCGTGAAAGATTCCGGCCTCAAGGGCCGTGGCGGCGCGGGCTTCCCGACGGGCGTCAAATGGGGCCTGATGCCCAAAGACGAATCCATGAACATCCGCTACCTGCTGTGCAACGCGGATGAAATGGAGCCCAACACCTGGAAAGACCGCATGCTGATGGAGCAACAGCCCCATCTGCTGATCGAAGGCATGCTGATCAGCGCTCGTGCGCTGAAAGCCTACCGCGGCTACATCTTCCTGCGTGGCGAATACACCACCGCAGCACGCAACCTCAACCGTGCCGTTGAGGAAGCCAAGGCTGCAGGCCTGCTGGGCAAGAACATCCTCGGCAGCGGCTTCGACTTCGAGCTGTTCGTCCACACAGGTGCCGGTCGCTACATCTGCGGTGAAGAAACCGCCCTGATCAACTCCCTCGAAGGCCGTCGTGCCAACCCGCGCTCCAAGCCGCCCTTCCCTGCCGCCGTTGGCGTCTGGGGCAAGCCGACCTGCGTGAACAACGTCGAGACCCTGTGCAACGTACCGGCCATCGTCGGCAACGGCATCGACTGGTACAAGTCGCTGGCCCGCGAAGGTTCTGAAGACCACGGCACCAAGCTGATGGGCTTCTCCGGCAAGGTCAAGAACCCTGGCCTGTGGGAACTGCCGTTCGGCGTCAGCGCCCGCGAGCTGTTCGAAGACTACGCCGGCGGCATGCGCGACGGCTTCAAGCTCAAGTGCTGGCAGCCCGGTGGCGCCGGTACCGGCTTCCTGCTGCCCGAGCACCTGGACGCACAAATGTACGCCGGTGGCATCGCCAAGGTTGGCACCCGTATGGGTACCGGCCTGGCCATGGCCGTGGACGACAGCGTCAACATGGTGTCGCTGCTGCGCAACATGGAAGAGTTCTTTGCCCGCGAATCCTGTGGCTTCTGCACCCCGTGCCGCGACGGCCTGCCATGGAGCGTCAAGCTCCTGCGCGCCCTCGAGAAAGGCCAGGGCCAGCAGGGCGACATCGAGACGTTGCTGGGTCTGGTCGGTTTCCTCGGCCCAGGCAAGACCTTCTGTGCACACGCACCGGGCGCTGTTGAACCGCTGGGTAGCGCGATCAAGTACTTCCGTCCTGAGTTCGAGGCTGGCATCGCCAGCCAGGCACCGGCTAGCGCCGCTGCCGGCCTGCGCCCGGACCTGGCGAAGCCGATCGTAGTCGGCGCCTAACGAATAGAAATGCGGACGGTCCGTGCCGTCCGCTGCTTGCACAGCTCGCCCGGGGACACCTGTAGCGGGCTGCAGGCACACAGTTTTCCATTAGCCACGCCCGCAGACGCGGGCCAACGAAGAACTTTGAACCATGGCCACTATCCACGTAGACGGCAAAGAGCTCGAAGTCAACGGCGCAGACAACCTGTTACAGGCGTGTCTGTCGCTAGGCCTCGACATCCCCTATTTCTGCTGGCACCCGGCGCTCGGTAGCGTCGGTGCCTGCCGCCAGTGTGCGGTCAAGCAGTACACCGACGAAAACGACACCCGTGGTCGCATCGTCATGTCCTGCATGACCCCTGCCACCGATGGCAGCTGGATTTCCATCGAAGACGAAGAAGCCAAGGTATTCCGTGCCAGCGTCGTCGAATGGCTGATGACCAACCACCCGCACGACTGCCCGGTCTGTGAGGAAGGCGGTCACTGCCACCTGCAAGACATGACAGTGATGACCGGCCACAACGAGCGCCGCTATCGCTTCACCAAGCGTACCCACCAGAACCAGGAGCTCGGCCCGTTCATCGCCCACGAGATGAACCGCTGCATCGCCTGCTACCGTTGCGTGCGTTACTACAAAGATTACGCTGGCGGTACCGACCTGGGCGTCTTCGGTGCCCACGACAACGTGTACTTCGGTCGCGTTGAAGACGGCACCCTCGAAAGCGAGTTCTCCGGCAACCTCACCGAGGTCTGCCCGACTGGCGTATTCACCGACAAGACCCACTCCGAGCGCTACAACCGTAAATGGGACATGCAGTTTGCCCCGAGCATCTGCCATGGCTGCTCCAGCGGCTGCAACATCAGCCCGGGTGAGCGTTACGGCGAACTGCGCCGCATCGAAAACCGCTATAACGGTTCGGTCAACCAGTACTTCCTGTGTGACCGTGGCCGCTTCGGCTATGGCTACGTCAACCGCGAAGACCGTCCACGTCAGCCGCTGCTGGCCGATGGCAGCAAGCTGAGCCTGGACGCGGCGCTGGATAAAGCCGCCGACATGCTGCGCGGTCGCAACATCGTCGGTATCGGTTCGCCACGCGCCAGCCTGGAAAGCAACTACGGCCTGCGCGAGCTGGTCGGTGCCGAGCACTTCTACTCGGGTATGGAAGCCGGTGAACTGGCTCGCGTGCGTCTGGCTCTGCAGGTACTGAACGACAGCCCGCTGCCAGTGCCGACCCTGCGCGACATGGAAGACCATGACGCAGTGTTCGTGCTCGGCGAAGACCTGACCCAGACCGCTGCCCGTGTGGCCCTGGCCCTGCGCCAGTCGGTCAAGGGCAAGGCCGAAGCCATGGCCGATGCCATGCGCGTTCAACCATGGCTCGATGCCGCAGTGAAGAACATCGGCCAACACGCCATGTATCCGCTGTTCATCGCCAGCCTGGCTGAAACCAAGCTCGATGACGTCGCTGAAGAATGCGTACACGCAGCGCCGGACGACCTGGCCCGCATCGGTTTCGCCGTGGCCCACGCCATCGATCCGAGCGCCCCTGCCGTCGAAGGCCTGGACGCCGAAGCCCTGGCCCTGGCCAAGCGCATCGCCGACGCCCTGGTTGCCGCCAACCGTCCGTTGGTGGTTGCCGGTACCTCGCTGGCCTCAAGCGCGCTGATCGAAGCCGCTGCCAACATCGCCAAAGCCCTGAAGCTGCGCGAGAAGAACGGCTCGCTGAGCCTGGTGGTGCCTGAGGCCAACAGCCTGGGTATGGCCATGCTCGGTGGCGAGTCCATCGACGCCGCGCTGGACGCAGTGATTGCCGGCAAGGCCGACGCCATCGTCGTCCTCGAGAACGACCTGTACAGTCGCGTAGCAGCAGCCAAGGTCGACGCCGCCCTGGCCGCCGCCAAGGTAGTGATCGTCGCCGACCACCAGAAAACCCCGACCGTCGAGCGCGCTCACCTGGTCCTGCCAGCGGCAACCTTCGCCGAAGGCGACGGCACCCTGGTCAGCCAGGAAGGCCGTGCCCAGCGCTTCTTCCAGGTGTTCGATCCGACCTACCTGGACAGCAGCATCCTGGTTCACGAAGGCTGGCGCTGGATGCACGCACTGCGTGCAACCCTGCTCAACAAACCGGTGGACTGGACCCAGCTCGACCACGTCACCAGCGCCTGCGCCTCGGTCGCTCCGCAACTGAGCGGCATCGTCAACGCCGCGCCATCCGCTTCGTTCCGCATCAAGGGCATGAAGCTTGCGCGTGAGCCGCTGCGCTACTCCGGCCGTACCGCCATGCGCGCCAACATCAGCGTGCACGAGCCACGTACCCCGCAGGACAAAGACAGCGCCTTCGCCTTCTCCATGGAAGGCTACTCGGGCTCGGCCGAACCGCGTTCGCAAGTGCCGTTCGCCTGGTCCCCGGGCTGGAACTCGCCACAAGCCTGGAACAAGTTCCAGGACGAGGTCGGTGGTCACCTGCGCGCAGGCGACCCAGGCACCCGCCTGATCGAAACCCAGGGCGACAAGCTGAACTGGTTCGCCAGCGTACCGGCGGCCTTCTCCCCGGCGCGTGGCACCTGGCAGGTCGTGCCGTTCTACCACCTGTTCGGCAGCGAAGAGAACTCCTCGCGCGCCGCTCCGGTACAGGAACGCATCCCGCAGGCCTATGTTGGCCTGGCCAAGTCCGAAGCCGACCGCCTGGGCGTCAACGACGGTGCGATGCTCAGCCTGAACGTTGCAGGTCAGACCCTGCGTCTGCCTTTGCGTATCAATGAAGAACTGGGCGCAGGCCTGGTTGCCCTGCCCAAAGGCCTGGCCGGCATTCCGCCTGTCATCTTCGGTGCATCCGTCGAAGGCTTGCAGGAGGCAGCACAATGACCTGGTTCACCCCTGAAGTGATCGATGTGATCATTACCGTCGTCAAGGCCATTGTCATCCTGCTGGCCGTGGTGGTTTGCGGTGCGCTGCTCAGCTTTGTCGAGCGGCGCCTGCTGGGCTGGTGGCAGGACCGTTACGGTCCGAACCGCGTCGGTCCGTTCGGCATGTTCCAGATCGCAGCCGACATGCTGAAGATGTTCTTCAAGGAAGACTGGAACCCGCCCTTCGTCGACAAGATGATCTTCACCCTGGCGCCGGTCGTGGCCATGAGTGCCTTGCTGATCGCCTTCGCCATCATCCCGATCACCCCGACCTGGGGTGTCGCGGACCTGAACATCGGCCTGCTGTTCTTCTTCGCCATGGCCGGTCTGTCGGTGTACGCCGTACTGTTCGCCGGCTGGTCGTCGAACAACAAGTACGCCCTGCTCGGCAGCCTGCGGGCCTCGGCCCAGACCGTGTCGTACGAAGTGTTCATGGGCTTGGCGCTGATGGGTATCGTTGCCCAGGTCGGCTCGTTCAACATGCGCGACATCGTTGACTACCAGGCCCAGAACCTGTGGTTCATCATTCCGCAGTTCTTCGGTTTCTGCACCTTCTTCATCGCTGGCGTCGCCGTGACTCACCGTCACCCGTTCGACCAGCCAGAAGCAGAACAGGAACTGGCCGACGGCTACCACATTGAATATGCCGGCATGAAATGGGGCATGTTCTTCGTCGGTGAGTACATCGGCATCATTCTGGTCTCGGCGCTGCTGGTAACCCTGTTCTTCGGTGGCTGGCACGGTCCGTTCGGCATTCTGCCGCAAGTGCCGTTCCTGTGGTTCGCCCTGAAAACCGCGTTCTTCATCATGCTGTTCATCCTGCTGCGCGCTTCGATCCCGCGCCCGCGCTATGACCAGGTGATGGACTTCGGCTGGAAGTTCTGCCTGCCGCTGACCCTGATCAATTTGCTGGTGACCGCTGCGCTTGTGTTGCTCAACACGCCAGCTGTTGCGGCCCAGTGAGGATTTGACCCATGTTCAAGTATATTGGCGACATCGTTAAGGGCACAGGCACTCAGCTGCGCAGCCTGGTGATGGTGTTCTCTCACGGTTTTCGCAAACGTGACACCCTGCAGTACCCCGAAGAGCCGGTCTACCTGCCGCCACGCTACCGTGGCCGCATCGTCCTGACCCGCGACCCGGATGGCGAAGAGCGCTGTGTAGCGTGCAACCTGTGTGCCGTGGCATGCCCGGTCGGTTGCATCTCACTGCAGAAAGCCGAGACAGAAGACGGTCGTTGGTACCCGGAGTTCTTCCGCATCAACTTCTCCCGTTGCATTTTCTGCGGCCTCTGCGAGGAAGCCTGCCCGACCACCGCGATCCAGCTGACACCGGATTTCGAAATGGCCGAGTTCAAACGTCAGGATCTGGTGTACGAGAAAGAAGATCTGCTGATCTCCGGTCCCGGCAAGAACCCTGACTACAACTTCTACCGTGTTGCAGGTATGGCTGTTGCCGGCAAGCCGAAAGGCGCCGCGCAGAACGAAGCCGAGCCGATCAACGTGAAGAGCTTGCTCCCTTAAGGAAGAAAGATGGAATTCGCTTTCTATTTCGCATCCGGTGTCGCTGTGGTGTCCACCCTTCGGGTGATCACCAACACCAACCCCGTGCACGCCCTGCTCTACCTGATCATTTCGCTGATCTCCGTGGCGATGACTTTCTTCGCCCTCGGCGCCCCGTTCGCCGGTGTTCTGGAAGTGATTGCCTACGCTGGCGCCATCATGGTGCTGTTCGTCTTCGTGGTGATGATGCTCAACCTGGGGCCGGCTTCGGTCGCCCAGGAACGTGGTTGGCTCAAGCCGGGTATCTGGCTGGGGCCTGTGGTCCTGGCCGCGCTGCTGCTGCTCGAACTGCTGTATGTGCTGTTCAGCAGTGATAGCGGCGCCGGCATCGGCCACACTACGGTCGACGCCAAAGCGGTCGGCATCAGCCTGTATGGTCCTTACCTGCTGGTGGTGGAACTGGCCTCGATGCTGCTGCTCGCTGCAGCGGTGACGGCTTTCCACCTCGGCCGCAACGAGGCGAAGGAGTAATCACATGCCTGCAATTCCTCTCGAGCATGGCCTGGCAGTCGCCGGCATCCTGTTCTGCCTCGGCCTCGTCGGCCTGATGGTGCGCCGCAACATTCTTTTCGTGTTGATGAGCCTGGAAATCATGATGAACGCCGCCGCACTGGCCTTCATCGTCGCCGGCGCCCGCTGGGCGCAGCCGGATGGACAGATCATGTTCATCCTGGTGATCAGCCTGGCAGCCGCCGAGGCCAGTATCGGCCTGGCGATCCTGCTGCAGCTGTATCGCCGCTTCCACACTCTCGACATCGATGCTGCCAGTGAGATGCGCGGATGAACCTTATCTTTCTGACGTTCGTATTCCCCCTGATCGGCTTCCTGCTGCTGTCGTTCTCGCGCGGTCGCTGGTCCGAGAACCTGTCGGCACTGGTCGGCGTCGGTTCGGTGGGCCTCTCGGCCGCCGTGGCCGCCTACGTGATCTGGCAGTTCAACGTCGCGCCGCCTGAAGGCGGTGCGTACAGCCAGCTGCTGTGGCAGTGGATGTCGGTGGACGGCTTTGCGCCGAACTTCACCCTGTACGTGGACGGCCTGTCGGTCACCATGCTCGGCGTGGTCACCGGAGTCGGCTTCCTGATCCACCTGTTCGCGTCCTGGTACATGCGCGGTGAGGCCGGCTACTCGCGCTTCTTCGCCTACACCAACCTGTTCATCGCCAGCATGCTGTTCCTGGTCCTGGGCGACAACCTGCTGTTCATCTACTTCGGTTGGGAAGGCGTGGGCCTGTGCTCTTACCTGTTGATCGGTTTCTACTACAGCAACCGCAACAACGGTAACGCTGCACTCAAAGCCTTCATCGTTACCCGTATCGGCGACGTGTTCATGGCCATCGGCCTGTTCATCCTGTTCGCCCAACTCGGCACCCTCAACGTGCAAGAGCTGCTGGTACTGGCGCCGCAGAAGTTCCAGGCCGGCGATTTCTGGATGGTCCTGGCAACCCTGATGCTGCTCGGTGGTGCGGTCGGTAAGTCCGCCCAGCTGCCGCTGCAGACCTGGCTTGCAGACGCGATGGCCGGCCCTACCCCGGTGTCGGCACTGATCCACGCGGCAACCATGGTTACCGCCGGTGTCTACCTGATCGCCCGTACCCACGGCCTGTTCGCCTTGGCCCCTGACGTACTGCACCTGGTCGGTGTGGTCGGCGGCGTGACCCTGGTCCTGGCCGGCTTTGCTGCTCTGGTTCAAACCGACATCAAGCGTATCCTCGCCTACTCGACCATGAGCCAGATCGGCTACATGTTTCTGGCCCTGGGCGTCGGTGCCTGGGAAGGCGCAATCTTCCACCTGATGACCCACGCCTTCTTCAAGGCCCTGCTGTTCCTTGCTTCCGGTGCGGTGATCGTTGCCTGCCACCACGAGCAGAACATCTTCAAGATGGGCGGCCTGTGGAAGAAACTGCCGCTGGCCTACGCCAGCTTCATCGTCGGTGGTGCCGCCCTGGCTGCCCTGCCGCTGCTGACCGCCGGTTTCTACTCCAAGGACGAGATCCTCTGGGAAGCCTTCGCCAGTGGCAACAACGGCCTGCTGTACGCCGGTCTGGTCGGTGCCTTCATGACCTCGCTGTACACCTTCCGCCTAATCTTCATCGCCTTCCACGGCGAAGCCAAGACCGAAGCGCATGCCGGCCACGGGATCTCCCATTGGCTGCCACTGGGTGTGCTGATCGTGCTGTCGACCTTCGTCGGTGCCTGGATTCATCCACCACTGGCGGGCGTGCTGCCGCAAAGCGTCGGCCATGCCGGCGGCGAAGCCAAGCACAGCCTGGAAATCGCTTCGGGTGCCATCGCCATCGCCGGCATCCTGCTGGCCGCGGTGCTGTTCCTCGGCAAGCGTCGCCTGGTAACTGCGATCGCCAACAGCGGCATCGGTCGTGTGTTGTCGGCCTGGTGGTTCGCCGCCTGGGGCTTCGACTGGATCTACGACAAGCTGTTCGTCAAACCTTACCTGCTGATCGCCCACATCCTGCGCAAGGATCCGGTTGACCGCAGTATTGGCCTGATTCCGCGTATGGCAAAAGGCGGTCATGCCGCCATGAGCAAAACCGAAACCGGTCAGCTGCGCTGGTATACCGCTTCGATCGCCGTAGGTGCCGTGCTTGTACTCGGTGCCGTTGTTATGGCTGCGGTCTGATATGAACCTTGCGACTTTGCGAAAGGAATTGAGCCCGTCATGATTTTGCCTTGGCTGATCCTGATCCCCTTTATCGGCGGCCTGCTGTGCTGGCTGGGTGAGCGCTTCGGCGCCACCCTGCCACGCTGGATTGCGCTGCTGACCATGTCCCTGCTGCTTGGTATCGGCCTCTGGCTGTGGGCCAACGGGGACTACACCCTGGCCCCTGCACCAGGCGCTGCGCCTGAGTGGGCGGTCGAATTCAAAGTGCTGTGGATCGAGCGCTTCGGCATCAGCCTGCACCTGGCCCTCGATGGCCTGTCGCTGCTGATGATCCTGCTTACCGGCCTGCTCGGTGTGCTCTCGGTACTGTGTTCCTGGAAAGAGATCCAGCGCCACGTCGGCTTCTTCCACCTCAACCTGATGTGGATCCTGGGCGGCGTGGTCGGTGTGTTCCTGGCCCTGGACCTGTTCCTGTTCTTCTTCTTCTGGGAAATGATGCTGGTGCCGATGTATTTCCTCATCGCGCTCTGGGGTCACAGCTCCTCCGACGGCAAGAAGACCCGGATCTACGCCGCAACCAAGTTCTTCATCTTCACTCAGGCCAGCGGTCTGATCATGCTGGTGGCGATCCTTGGCCTGGTACTGGTCAACTACAGCAACACCGGTGTGATCACCTTCGATTACACCCAGTTACTCAAGGCTGAACTGCCACCTGCCACTGAATACGTGTTGATGCTCGGCTTCTTCATCGCCTTTGCGGTCAAGCTGCCGGTGGTACCGTTCCACTCCTGGCTGCCTGACGCGCACGCCCAGGCACCGACCGCAGGTTCGGTCGACCTTGCCGGTATCTTGCTGAAAACCGCTGCCTACGGCCTGCTGCGTTTCGCCCTGCCGCTGTTCCCGAACGCTTCGGCCGAGTTCGCGCCGATTGCCATGACCCTGGGTCTGATCGGGATTTTCTACGGTGCCTTCCTGGCGTTCGCACAGACCGACATCAAGCGCCTGGTTGCCTTCTCCAGCGTTTCGCACATGGGCTTCGTGCTGATCGGTATCTACTCCGGCAGCCAGCAAGCGCTGCAAGGCGCGGTGATCCAGATGCTGGCTCACGGTCTCTCGGCTGCTGCACTGTTTATCCTCGCCGGCCAGCTGTACGAGCGCCTGCATACCCGTGACATGCGTGAGATGGGCGGCCTGTGGCATCGCATTGCCTACCTGCCGGCGATCAGCCTGTTCTTCGCCGCCGCGTCGCTGGGCTTGCCGGGTACCGGTAACTTCGTGGGCGAGTTCCTGATCCTGATCGGCAGCTTCGTGGCTTCGCCATGGGTCACCGTCATCGCCACTTCCGGCCTGGTGTTCGGTTCGGTCTACTCGCTGATCATGATTCACCGTGCCTACTTCGGCCCGGCGAAATCGGACGAAGTCCTGGCTGGCATGGATACCCGCGAAATGATCATGGTACTGGGCCTGGCTGGCCTGCTGATCTTGCTGGGCGTCTACCCGCAGCCGTTCCTGGACACCTCCGCTGCCACCATGAGTGGTGTACAGCAGTGGCTCGGTTCCGCTTTCACTCAACTCGCTTCGGCCCGGTAAGAGCGCTATGGACCTGACGATTCAACACTTTATTGCGCTTGCGCCGCTGCTGATTACCACCATCACCGTTGTCGTGGTGATGCTGGCAATCGCCTGGCGCCGCAACCATTCGCAAACCTTCCTGCTGTCGACCGTGGGCCTGAACCTGGCCCTGCTGTCGATCCTGCCGGTACTCAAAGTCGTGCCACTGGCGGTTACACCGCTGCTGACCATCGACAAATTCGCCTGCCTGTACATGGCACTGATCCTGGTCGCCACCCTGGCTTGTGTAACCCTTGCTCACGCCTACCTGGGTGAAGGCGGAAAAGGCTATCCGGGCAACCGCGAAGAACTGTACCTGCTGATCCTGATGGCTGCCCTGGGTGGCCTGGTACTGGTCAGCGCGCAGCACCTGGCTGGCCTGTTCATTGGCCTGGAGCTGCTTTCGGTACCGGTCTACGGCCTGGTCGCTTATGCCTTCTTCAACAAGCGTTCGCTGGAAGCCGGCATCAAGTACATGGTGCTGTCGGCCGCCGGTTCCGCCTTCCTGCTGTTCGGTATGGCCCTGCTGTACGCCGACGCCGGCAGCCTGAGCTTCGACGGTATCGGCAAGGCGCTGGCCGCCACCAACATGCCAAGCCTGCTGGCTCAGCTGGGCCTGGGCATGATGCTGGTCGGTCTGGCGTTCAAACTGTCGCTGGTGCCGTTCCACCTGTGGACCCCGGACGTCTACGAAGGTGCTCCAGCACCAGTCGCCGCCTTCCTGGCCACCGCCAGCAAGGTTGCCGTGTTCGCCGTTGTCGTGCGTCTGTTCATGCTCTCCCCTGCGGCCAGCAGCGGTGTACTGACCACCGTGCTGTCGGTGATTGCAGTCGCTTCGATCCTGATCGGTAACCTGCTGGCGCTGACGCAAAGCAACCTCAAGCGTCTGCTCGGTTACTCGTCGATTGCCCACTTCGGTTACCTGCTGATCGCCCTGGTGGCGAGCAAGGGTCTGGCCGTCGAAGCCATCGGTGTCTACCTGGTCACCTACGTGATCACCAGCCTTGGCGCATTCGGCGTAATCACCCTGATGTCCTCGCCGTACAACGGTCGTGACGCTGACGCCCTGTACGAGTACCGCGGCCTGTTCTGGCGCCGTCCGTACCTGACCGCAGTACTGACCGTGATGATGCTGTCGCTGGCCGGTATTCCGCTGACCGCAGGCTTTATCGGCAAGTTCTACATCATCGCTACCGGCGTCGAGTCGCAGCTGTGGTGGCTGGTCGGTGCCCTGGTGATCGGTAGTGCCATCGGCGTGTTCTACTACCTGCGCGTGATGGTCACCCTGTACCTGATGGAACCCAACCTGCGTCGTCACGATGCCCCACTGAACTGGGAACAGCGTACCGGTGGCGTCATGCTGCTGGCGATCGCGATCCTGGCCTTCGTCCTGGGTGTCTACCCGCAGCCGTTGCTGGACATGGTCCAGCATGCAGGTCTGCAGTTGATCGGTTGATCAACTTCGCAATGACAAACACCCCGCCTCGGCGGGGTGTTTTGTTTTGCAATACTGTCAGCGTCCCGCTGCAGCTATTCCTGATTCGGAACCGAAGCATCCTTTCGACGGTCACGGCACGACTTGACCTGAATGTGTTCTGCAGCAACTGGCTGCAGTGCAGCCTTGCGCAACTCGCCGGCGGCTCGCGGCAAATACACATCAGGGTTGGGCATGCCACTGGGGGAAAGTTCATGGGTCATTTCGAACTCGGCGCGCACCGACCAACCGCATGCTTCGGCGGTGCACTGCAAATAAGCCACCCGCAAGAAGATATGCCGCCCCTCGCTGGTACGAATACGCATGCGGCTTTTGCAATGCGGGCACACCAACTTGTAAGTGCTCACGAGTGCCTCCCGTTGGATTCAGCCAACCACTGAAGTTTTCCTACACCTAAATTACAAAACGCCACGCCTTTTAGGTAAAAATTCATACACTCCGCAAACTGATGTAAGCTCGAGCAAAAATGAGAAGAGATTTTTTTCCTTTTTTTCCTTGGGTTTCTCATCGAGAGTTGGTTTCCTTGAAAATGGTTTTACGTTGCGAACCATAACTACTCAAATTGAGTATTTATTTGCAGGGGATTATACAAGCCCATCACAGGACTACGCACAATGAGTACAAAAGGATTTGATGCCGTCCTGCGCCGAATGAAGCACATCACTGCAACAACAACCGACTCAGAGCTATCTTATGCGCTGGGCGTAAGCCCGCAAACAGTCAGCAGCTGGAAAGGGCGGGACAGCGTGCCGTACTCATTATGCATAGACTTGGCTGAACGTCATGGCGTGGCATTGGATTGGTTAATACTCGGGAACGGCCCTCAACAACGAAGCTTGTCTTACGACTCGCCTCCTACAGCGCCAGCCCTGCAGGAGTGGGAGACGCAACTGCTCACCCGGCTGCGAACGCTTAGCCTGCAGGACCAGCAAGTGATCGCGCAGGCAGTAGAGGAAAAACTACGCATCAGTAACCTGGAGCGTCAGGTCGAGGAAATGACTCGCTTACTGCATCCCGGTCGCTGAGCGGCTCAACCACCATTGCGCAAGCGCTTGAGAATATCCCGCAGCTCGGCGGTATCGAGCCAGATCATGACCTTTATGCTGATCGGAATCACCACCACTGCGGCGATGAAGGCTGCAACTCCGCCCGATAGAAAAGGCGCTATCAGCAGTACCGGCGGCGTGAACAAATAACCCACGCCTGCCGACAGAAACAGCGACCCCAAGCGTTGCCAAGCCTTCAGGAACCCCCGTGTACTGGCGACCAACCAGGCACCCAGCACCGCCCCAAACACGACATCGCCTTCCACCGTCGGCATGGACGATGCTAACCCCAGGCCGACAAACAGACTGGAAAGGCTGGCACTGGTTGGCTCACTCATACCCAAGCTCCCCCTGCCCGCCCGGCAGACACTCGACAACCTGCAGGCATTGTTCCAACGTCCGTCGGGTATGCGCTTGCACCGAAAGCAGGTAACAACGGCTCAGGCGCTCATGGGAGGCCAGGTCAGCGAGCCGTTTATAACCCCTCGCGCGCAGAACCCTGCGCCATTGGGCGAACTCATCCGCAGCTTTGTGAGCAGCGGCCAGGGCGGCCACTTCCAGCCGCGCATCGCTGATTGGCACTGACAACTGCAAATGGTTGCGCAAACCCTCAAGTTCGATAGGTGGCCAGAATGGATCGTGGCAAGCCAACCTGTGGCAGCGAGCCAGGGGGACTGGTGTGTAATCTTCGCTCTGCATGAAGAGCTCCTTTCAGTTCATCGTTGCAAGCGCCGCATCACTGATGCTGCAGCATTCCGTAGCGCAGAGCCTTGATGACCGCAGCTATGCGAGTTTCCACGTCGAACTTGCGCAGAATGTTGCTGACATGAAAGTTCACGGTCGACTCCTTGCACTGAAGTATCTGGCCGATTTCCCAGGAGCTTTTGGCGTAAGCGCACCAGAGCAGTACCTCCTGCTCGCGGGGTGTCAGCTTGATCGGGTTATGGGTGGCGCAGACAGAGCTCTCGGTTGAGCAGTTTGTAACGATACAGGCGGGCATGATGGTTCTCCGCAAATTCATGGCCGAAACGTTTCCGGGTGAGGTTGTGCGGACCTATTTACGAACAGCGAAGGCGTCGTTGCCAGCCGCGCTACCTGTAAGGAACGAGGCTACAAAACCGCCTCGCGATCTCCTGCGCAAAATTGAACAAAATCGCGCGTGCTCTACGCTGCCTTTCCTGCGTCTGACCCAGAATGCCTGCCGCTTTCTATCGTTGGAGTAGTACGATGCGCCCCGCCTTGCCCTTCCCCTCACCCCTTGGCCTGCTGGGGCTTTTCGTAGCAGCGAGCCAGGCACAGGCAACTGAGCCGCTGGAGCTGGGGAAGATCCTCATCGAAGACCGCCAGCAGAGTGAAATGGAAGTCGCCGAAGAGCGTTTGCATCAGGTACCAGGGGCAAGCAACCTGATTGACATGCAGCGTGTGGAGCAAGGCCGGGTTGCCAGTAACCAGGACGTGCTCGCCTACCAACCGGGCGTGTTTGCCCAGTCTGCCGGCAACGATGGCATCAAGCTTTCGATTCGCGGCTCAGGCATCAACCGTGCCCCCGGCAGCCACGGCTCTGGCGTCTACACGATGTTTGACGGCCTGCCCCTGACCGGCCCGGGCGGCACGCCTTATGAGCTGTTCGAACCGTTATGGCTGAGCCGTGCCGAAGTCCTGCGTGGTGCCAACGGCTTCGACCGCGGCGCCCTGGCGCTGGGCGGCGCCATCGATTACATCACCCACACCGGCCATGATGCCGCCCCCTTGCAGGTACGCTATGAGCTGGGCAGCCGCGGCTATGCCAAGCGCCAGATCAGCTCCGGCCAGGTGTTGGCGGATCTGGACTACTATGTGGCTCTGACCGACTCTGAGTACGATGGCTACCAGGAGCACAGCAGCGGCAGCAGCAAGGGCATCGCCGCCAATGTCGGCTATCGCTTCAGCCCGAGCCTGGAAACCCGCTTCTACCTGCGCTACCGGGAAACCGAGAATGACCTGGCCGGGCGCCTGACCAAGGATCAGATCAAGCACCACCCACGTGAGGCCAACCCGGCGTATCTGGCCCGTGATGACAGCCGCCCGCAACCGGGCAGCACCTGGCTGGGCAACAAGACCACGTTCTATCTGGACGACGACTCCCGCCTGGAAACCGGGCTGGTCTACCACGACTACCCGATGGACCTGCGCGAAGGCCCGATGCGCCTCAAAGTCGCCTATACCGACGTCAGCGGGACGCTGAATTATTTCCGTCGAGATACCCTGTTCGGGCACGAAAGCAAGACGACCGTGGGCTGGCGCACCACTAAGCACCTGCCCAACAGCGGTGCTTCACAGTTTGCCCGCAAAGACGACATCACCGGCGCCCGGAGCCGAGACTTCAGCTATCAAGGCTCGGACACTGTGGTCCACCTCGGCAACGATCTCGAGCTGCTGCCAGACCTGTGGCTGACCAGCGGCCTGGCGATGATTTATACCCGCCGCGAAAGCGACGTGAGTTTTCCCGCCGATGGCGGCAAGGTCAGCCAGCACGACTGGGACTACGCTCCGCGCCTGGGTCTGCGCTACGACATCAACCCTCAGTTGCAGGTCTACGGCAACCTGAGCCGCTCGGTGGAGCCACCGCACCCGTGGTCGCTGATCTGGAGTTCGACCAGCGCCACCCAGCCTATCGAAATGCAGAACCAGACCGCCACCACCCTGGAGCTGGGTGCACGCGGCGATTCTTCCGTCGGTCGCTGGGACCTGGCCTGGTACTACTCGGACGTGCGCCATGAGCTGCTGGCCGTGGAAATCGTGCAAGGCCTGCCCGCCAAGGAGTTCAACGCCAGTCCAACCGTGCACCAGGGCATCGAAGCCGGGCTGGACAGCCTGCTCTGGGAGCGCGGCGACGTCGGCAAGCTGTCCCTGCGCCAGGCCTATACCTTCAGTGACTTCCACTACCGCGACGACGATGTCTTCGGTGACAACCGCCTGCCCGGAATCCCTATGCATTACTACCAGGCCGAGCTGCGCTTCGACCTGCCGAGCGGTTTGTATGCCGGGATCAATACGCAGATGGCCTCCAAGGTACAGGTCGATTACGCCAACAGTTACCCGGCAGATGCCTACGCCCTGCTCGGTGCCACCCTGGGCTACAACTCGCCGAAGCAGGACTGGCAGACCTGGATTGACCTGCGCAATCTGACCAACAAGCGTTATGCCGCCACGGTCACGCCGGGTTACAACGACAACGGCAAAGACATTGCCCGTTCGACCCCAGGTGAAGGATTCGGGGTGTACGCGGGCGTTTCCTATAGCTTCCGCTAACTGGGCAATTGCACCTGCGGCTTGGTCGCAACGAAGATCGCCCAGCTGGACATGAACAGTGCGGCGATCAAAGGACCGATGACAAAACCATTGAGGCCGAAAACCGCCAGACCACCCAGAGTGGATACCAGGATCAGGTAATCGGGCATTTTGGTGTCCTTGCCCACCAGGATCGGGCGCAGCACATTGTCCACCAGGCCGATCACGAACACCCCGAAAGCCGCCAGCACCGCACCTTGCCAGAACGCACCGGTGGCAATGAAGTAAATTGCCACCGGTGCCCAGACGATCCCTGCCCCCACGGCTGGCAGCAGCGAAAGAAAGGCCATCAGCACACCCCAGACCAACGCGCTGGGGATATCCAGAATCCAGAAGATGATGCCGCCGAGGGCTCCCTGAGTCACCGCCACCAGCAGGTTGCCCTTGACCGTGGCGCGCACCACCCGGTTGAACTTCAGTTGCAGCCGGCGTTTTTGCTGCTCGGCCAACGGTACTGCCGCGCGAACTTTACGTGCCAGCTCGGCACCATCACGCAAAAAGAAGAACAGCAGGTAAAGCATCACGGCAAAACTGACCAGAAAATCGAAGGTGCCCTGGCCAAAGCTGAACGCCTGAGTGGCGAAGAACTGGCTGCCTTGCAGGGCACCCTTGGTGATTTTGTCACGCAAGCCGGCCAGGTCGCCCATGCCCATTCGCTCCAGGCTGGTCTGCGCAAATGCCGGGAGAATGTCCTTGAAGCGTTCGATGTAACCGGCCAGATCCAGTTCGCCGCTCTCGATACTTTTGTACAGCGCAGCACCTTCCTGCACCAGCAAGGTGCTGATGATGATCACTGGCAGGATTGCAATTACCAGGCAAACCAGCAAGGTCAGACCAGCGGCCAGGTTGCGCCGCCAGTCCAGGCGCAGCAACAAGCGCCGCTGCAGCGGCGCGAAGAGGATGCCAAGGATTACGGCCCAGAACACCGCGCCGTAGAACGGTAGCAGGATCCAGATAAAGGCGATGGTGACCAGGGCCAAAAACAAATGCAGGGCTCTGTTCTGCAGGATTGTTTCGTTCATATGCGCTCCACTACCGCTCACAACGTTAGTGCGCGGCGCATAGGCAAAAGTGCCGTTCACACAGAACAATTACCTTCTGAAGCAGTATCGACAGCATCTACCTTGATCAGAGCATGCCAGTTTTCCATTGCTCGCCCGGCGATCAAGTCGCTTCCCCAGCAGTACCTGGCATTCAATTCGATGTGCATGTAGCCCGCATCGGCCGAGCTGCTTGCCTGTGCCGTGGTAGACCAGGCGTTGTGATCGCGTGAAGTGCTCCAGGCGATTGGCGGCTGTACGCCGACCTTGGCGAAGGAGAAGGTGCACTTGCTGACACCAGCCAGGCTTTGTCCTGCCCAGTCCCAGCGGTAGGTGGTGTCCACTTTCTTGTCCTCACTCAAGGTGTACTGGGTGTGAAAATCCGCACGTGGATCGACAGGTTTGGCGATAGCGATGGACCAGGGTCCATGCGACAAAATCAGAGTCATTGATGTTCCTTAACGCGGACTGAACACTGCCATCGATCCATCGGCCTGGAAAAAAAGCTGGTCGGGGTCGAGAATCCTAACGTCCTTGCCTTCGAGCTCAATCAGACCGTTCTGTTGCAGACGGGTGAACACCCGGGACACGGTTTCTCCGGCCAATCCCAGGTAGTTGCCGATTTCGTTGCGCGAGATGCTCAAGTGCAGCTGATTCGCCGTGTACCCCAGCGTGCGGAAGCGCGCCGCCAGGTTGACCAGAAAGGTAACCACCCGTGCATCAGCGGCCTTTTTCGAAAGTAGCCGCGTCATTTGCTGTGTATCGCGAATCTCGCGACTCATCGCCCGCATCAGGTGTCGGCGGATCTGCGGCAGGCCTATCAACAACTCGTCGAGGGGCCCGAACGGGAGCTCACAGACATGGGTGGTTTCCAGCGCTTGAACTGTAACCGGATAGGCGTCGGCGTCCATGCCAGACAGACCAATCAATTCACCCGGCAGATGAACACCGACGATTTTTTCTTCCCCGGTTTCGCTCAGGCTAATGGACTTCAAGGCGCCGGATCGAATCGAGTAAATAGAACTGAAACTGTCACCCTGGCGATACAGGAAGTCGTCCTTTTGCAGCGGACGACCGTGCCTGACCATGTCATCGAAGGTGTCGATCTCTTCTTCACTCACTGAACCAGGTAGGCACAGCGACGCTAAACTGCAGGTCTTGCAACTGGTCTGGCGGTAAGCGTGCAATCTGACGGGTTCAGACATTTATTAGACCCCAATGAAATAACACAATGTGTGCCCGCCCCCTTTCACTCAGGCGCACTTTACGGGCCAGACAAGTGTCCCGTGAGCCCGCTCGAAATCCTTCTCAATAATCGTTATTTGATATCAAGTTATTGTTTTTACTAGATTTTATTTAAAAGGAATCCCACGTCGCGCCTGACACAATCGCGAGCCTTGATAGATCGCCGTTGACCCAGATCAATGCCCCGAACAGGCATTGCCCGTAGCATCCGCGCCTTTTGCCGCGACCCGATCATGACCCCGCTTGCCAAACCCGAATTGCTCGCCCCTGCCGGCACCCTGAAGAACATGCGTTACGCCTTCGCCTATGGCGCCGACGCGGTGTATGCCGGGCAACCGCGCTACAGCCTGCGCGTACGCAACAACGAGTTCGACCACGCCAACCTGGCACTGGGTATCAAGGAAGCCCAGGCTCAGGGCAAACGCTTCTACGTCGTGGTCAACATTGCTCCGCACAATGCCAAGCTCAAGACCTTCCTCAAGGACCTGGCGCCAGTCATCGAAATGGCCCCGGATGCGCTGATCATGTCTGACCCCGGTCTGATCATGCTGGTCCGTCAGCACTTCCCGCAGATGCCCATTCACCTGTCGGTACAGGCCAACACGGTGAACTGGGCCAGCGTCGAATTCTGGCGTAGCCAAGGACTTACCCGGGTAATCCTGTCGCGCGAGCTGTCGCTGGAAGAAATCGAGGAAATTCGCCAGCAGGTGCCGGCGATGGAGCTGGAAGTTTTTGTCCATGGCGCGCTGTGCATGGCCTATTCCGGGCGCTGCCTGTTGTCCGGTTACCTCAATCGCCGCGATGCCAACCAGGGCAGTTGCACCAATGCATGCCGCTGGAAATACAGCGCCACGGCGGCGACTGAAGATGCCAGCGGCGATATCGTCCGTGAAGTACAACCGACCCTGGGCATCGGCGCGCCCACCGATCAGGTGTTCCTGCTGCAGGAAAGCAATCGCCCGGACGAAGACATGCCGGCCTTCGAGGACGAACACGGCACCTACATCATGAACGCCAAGGACCTGCGTGCCGTACAGCATGTTGAACGGTTGACCCGCATGGGTGTGCATTCGCTGAAGATCGAGGGCCGGACCAAATCGCATTTCTACTGCGCGCGCACCACCCAGGCCTATCGCCAGGCCATTGATGATGCCGTGGCAGGCCGCGAGTTTGATCGCAGCTTGATGCTCAACCTCGAATCTCTAGCCCAACGCGGCTACACCGAGGGCTTCCTGCGCCGTCATGTGCATGACGAGTATCAGAACTATCAGCGCGGCAATTCAGTGTCTGACCGTCAGCAGTTTGTCGGCGAACTGACTGGCAAACGCGTTGATGGCCTGGCTGAAGTGCGGGTCAAGAACCGCTTTGCCCTCAGCGATCATCTGGAGTTGATGACCCCGCGTGGCAACTATCACTTCGATCTGCACCAGTTGCGCGATCGTCACGGTGCAGCGATCGAGGTCGCGCCGGGAGACGGGCATACGGTCTACCTGCCGATTCCCGAGCAGGTCGAACTGGAGTTTGGCTTGTTGTTACGCGAACTGGTGCAATGATCGCGAGGCTAGCGCACCCCCACAGTGGGAGCGGGCTAGCCCCGCGATGAGGCCGACGGATCAAGGCGTGACCTTGGCCACCGCCGCCGAATCCGCCTCCCGAATCACCTGTACGCGATACTGAGGATCAGCCTTGATCTGCGCTTCGGTGAACGGCAGTACATGCCATTGCTTGGCCGAGAAGGCGCGGGTCTGGTCGCTGGCATGTTGCGAATCCGCTTCGCTGGACTCTGAAAAAGCCAGTACGCCCAAGGCCTGAGGCCCTTTGGCATCAAAGGTCACCAGCTGCAAATAGCTGGTACCACTGACCACCAGGCGCTTGCCCGACTCGGTCGGCACGCTCTGGATCGCGTTGTAGACGCCCAGATTGGCAGGCCCGCCATGAATGGGCGTGCCATCAGCGGCTTGTTGGATCTGCCCCCAGCGTACATCTGCCGCCAGACCGGCCTCTTTCACCTTGGCCAGCGATGCCAGAGCAGCTTCATTCAGCGCTTCGGCCACCTCCGCACGCTCCACGGCCAGCCCACGCGGGGTGTGCTGGGGATCGTCCGGATCGAACGCTACTCGCCAGATGTCCGAGCGTTCGAGCAAATGCTGCAGGATATTCTGGAAATGCACCAAGCCGATGCCACTGTCCAGGTCGGCGCGCAGATTCCAGGCTTTCAAGCTGCCGCAAACCACCGTCACGGGGGAGCCCGCCGGTAGCTTGCCACACCACTGCAACATATCCGGCATCAGCAATTCGGCCAGGTAGACCTGGTTGCCCATCACCATCTGCTGCAGATCAGACCCCGTAAGCTTGCCATCGCGACCAAGGCGTTGCAGGGCAAAACGGCTACGTGGCCCCAGCGGTTGGTCTTCGCGACTGATCAACGGCGAATATCCGCGCAATGGCTGCGCCGGGTTGACCATCCAGGCGGAGTCGTTGGAGTGCTGGATAAAATCACTACGGCTCAAGCTCGGCTGTAACTGAGTGGGGAAAATACCGGGTTGCGCGGCACGCGGATCGACCTTCCAATTACAGGTACTGCGCGAACCATCGAGGACGATCATCTCCTGTCCCGCTGCCGGATCGCTGCACTGGGCCAACAAGGCAGCGTCCACATAGGGCACTACCGATTGATTCAAGTACAAGGTTTGCCCTTTGGCGTCCACAGCCAGGGTGTTGACCCAGGGAATGCCCTGCAGGTGCTGCACCGAGTCCTGCAAGGACTTCAGGCTGTCAGCCTGGTTCATGCTGTACCACTGCTGTAGTACACGCGTGTTGTCCAGATTGGCATCGCGCAAGCTGAAGGCGTATTGCCTGTTCCAGTCCAACCGCCCGGGCCACTGGACTACCGGGCCAAACACCGAACTGTAGACATCGCGATTGACGGGCTTGAGCTTGCCGTCCTCGTCTTTGATTGTCACGGTAAGACGCTGTTGGCTCATAGGCACCGACTTGCCATCAAGCAAGTAGCGAGTCGGATCTTTGGGGTCCAGTTCAAGCCGGTACAGGGTGAAGTGCTTGGAGGTATCCACCGTATGGGTCCAGGCCAGGTGACGGTTGAAGCCGATATTGATCAGTGGCAGCCCCGGCAGTGCGGCGCCCATGACGTCCAGCTTGCCGGGCACGGTTAGCTGCATCTGGTAAAAACGCATGCCGCCGGCCCAGGGGAAATGCGGGTTAGCGAGCAACATGCCATGACCGCTGGCCGAGCGCTCGCTGCCCACAGCCACGGCATTACTGCCCCGTTCAAGGGCAAAATGCGCCTGCCGTGCCTGGGCGACACGCATGTCCATGTCCAGACGCGCCACTCCATTGGGCGGTGTAGCGCCGGCCAGGGCTTCGGCAAACTGCCCCACCCCGCCCTCGACCAGCAGGCGCCGGGTCAGTTTGACCAGATCAAGGGTGGTGATCGGCCTCAACCATTGCGCCTGCAGGCATTGCGCCCCCTGCCCCTGGGCTACCCGTTCGGTCAACGCGCGGTTGTAGCCCTTGGCATAGCCTTCGAGCAACGCGCGCACCTCAGCCGGCTGCGCTTGCCAGAAACCGAACACTGCAGCAGGCGTATTGAGCCAGCTGAAGAACAGGTCGCTCGCCAGGTTTTTGCGCTGTTCGAACGTCACCTGATCAGGCCCGAAGTAGCGAGAGCGCTCGGCGTTTACCGTCACCACTTCGTTGGCCAACAGGCACAGGTTGTCCTGGGCATAGGCATAACCGATGCCGTACCCCAGACCGTGTTCATTGTCGGCCAGGATGTGCGGCACACCAAAACTGGTGCGACGGATTTCGGCACTGGCATCACCCGGTGCAATGCGGGCGTGGGTCGTAAAGCTGAGGCCGACAAGCAGCCCGGCCAGACAGACGCTTGCCAAAGGACGGGGATTGATCACGGAGACTCCTGCGCAGATCACAGCACGAATGATCCTGATAGAACGAAGCGCAGCCAGAAAATTTACGGAAACCGCTGGTCCGATACGTCTTTACCTAGGTGGCTCGATAATTTTTTTCGTCAGGTACTGCAGTTTTTCCACGCTCATACGTCTTATAGGTATAGGCATCACAAAGACGGTATCTGGACTGGCCATGAAAAGGGAGCGTTCACATGTATAACCAGCAGCAGGCAGGGATTGCCCTCAGACCCGTGCGAAAGGCTCGGCAACCCTTGACAGGAAAAGTTGAAAGCAGCGACAACGAACGCCCTGGCAACGAGCATATTCGCGAACTGCTCAGGTCATTCGGGCTGCGTACCAGCCTGATCCGCCTCAAGGTCATCGACGCCTTGCATACGGCCGACAAGAACGGGCGCAGTATCGGTGTACGCGGCGTGCACAGCCAGCTGGAACAGCTGGATATTCCGCTGTCGTTCCTCAGCGTTCGTGAAGTGCTCAAGCGCTTGTGCGTAGAAGGCGTCATCAGCATGGGCAACGACAAGTGCTACAGCCTCAACCCCGAGGCCCGCAGCATTCTGGAACACGTCAGCCCACGCTAAGTGAAAGGCCGGCAAATGCCGGCCGCGCAGATCGTGTCAGGGCTTGACCTTGCGGCGCATGATGCCGTTGATCACTACCACCGCAACGGCGACGCCGATTGCGATGTACTGGAACACTTGCTCACTGATTGTCCCCTGTTTCTGCAGGTAGGACAGACCGAGCATGATCCCCAGCACCAGCAGGGAGATCAGAATGGAATATTTCAGGCGTTGACCTTGAGTCATTGATATTTCCTTGCAACATCGGAATAAGAGCCCGGAACGGCCCGTGTGCATCATACATCGCGCCTCTGCCGCGAGCGGATAATTTCCTTCTTCTGCAACCACCCTCTCCCCTGAAACCATGGCGTCCCGGACACTTCCCAGACGAAAGGAATATCGCCATGCACCTCGGTCGATTTCTAAGCGGCATCACGTTGCTGATTGGGTTTGAGGCCCAGGCACTGCCGACCGAAGCACTCTCTTCTGAACAACATCAGGCACTTGGCAAGCAGTTGGCTCAACATGCGGGCAGCAGCCAATGGCAACAGCTCTGGCAGCGCACGCGACAGGCCGGGCATCTGGCCAAGCACGCCAATACCCCCTATTTCAGCCTTGATTCCACCCAGCTCGTCGAGTCGGTCAAGCTGACACTGTCGCAACCCGAACAGACAACCGCGCTCAAACAGACCCAAGTACTTTATCGCCGGGATTTCTTGCCTCAAACCGTGGGCAAGCAGGCACACAGCAGCCTCAGTGCCGTCTGCATCTGGGTTGATTGGCGCACGCTGCCGGAGCATGCACTGAACCGGCCCGGCCCTTATCTCGGACAGATTAGTCTGCTGCTCACTCGCCCCTGCCAATGAACGTGGGTTGCCCGACCATGCCCCCTTTAACTTGGCCATGGAGCACAGAACCAAGGGGTTGCGCCCTATCCATCATGGCTTTCCTATTCATGCGACCCACGTTACCTACAACGCACATATCCGATGCCCACTAACCCTGCTGCGCTTGCGACCTGTTACGACTGGCCCGGATGTTCAAACATGAGTGCGTCAAGTCAACTCCTACAAGGAAGTCACTATGGAACTGCGCGACCTCGACCGTATCGACATTCATCAACTTCCCCATTCGCTGCAGATGCTAATCGAGTGCCTGGGCATCGAAAACGCCTACAACCTGACTTGCGCCTTCGGTGGCCGTCCCAAGTACATTCCCAAGCATCGCGAGCGCACCGCGTTGGCGCAGGTGCTCCCCGCACCCGCTCTGGATGCTTTGATCAAGCGCTTTGCCGGTATGGCCCTGGAGATCCCCAAGGTCGACCACTTCCTGCGCCAGCTACGCAATCAACAAATTCAGCAGGAAAGTGCTGAAGGGCTGTCACGCAGCATGCTGGCCAACAAGTACGGTTTGAGTCTGCGTCAGATTGGCAACATTCGCCGACAGGAGTCGTACCCGCACTAACGCTTCACAACTTGAACCATTCGCCTCGGCACCCAACGCCATACCCGCACAATGATGTGCATTCATCACAAGGAATTACCCCATGGCAACAATAGATAACAGCTTGATCGGCTCGGTAATGAACGCCCTGCCACTGGACCGAATGATCTCCGGCCCCTTGCAGGCGATGATTCAGGCTCAGGTTACGGCAAGTAAATCCTACGCCGACTTTCTTATGGGCGTCTGTATCCAGGACGGCAAGGCCGTCGCTATTCAATTTGACTACGATGAAACCATTACCGATGAACAAGGGGTATACAAGGGTACTGTCTCCAAGAAGATGCAGATCCCGCTGCTGGCAGCGGTTACCCATCCCAACATTGTCATTGAAGAAGGCAACATCGAGTTTGAACTGACCATCAGCCAGCAAGCCGAGAGCATGTCTGAAACCGGCGGCGAGGCAAGCTTCGGTGCCTCTCTGGGTTGGGGACCATTCAAACTCAACGTCAGGGGTCAGGTCAGTCACAAGTCCAGCCAGACCCGTAAAACCGACACCCGCGCACGCTATGCCTTCAACACCAAAATCCGCCGTCAGGATCCACCTGAGGCGTTGATGCGCGTGATCGACTTTCTCACTGACGCAGCGACCAAACCTGTGGTGATGGGCGATGCAACCGTTGAAAACGTTGATGCACTGCCGCCCTCAGCTCTGCAATTGCCCGACTCGCAAGTAGAAAACAAAAACAGTCCCGATTGATTTTGTCTGACGGCTAACGAACTTGGCCTCTTCTACTGGAGAGGCCTCTTGCTAGAGACACAAGGAGTGCGAACGTTTGGATGATCTCTCCTCGAAAAATGCCCCCATTACCGCCAGCGATCTTTGTGACATCACCCGTGGGTTACAAGAAGCTGCTGCCGCCACCAATAATCTGATTGCCCAACAATACATCAAGCTCTTCGATCAATTCTTTGACTATGACGCCGAGGCACTCGGCGCGCCGATGAGGGCCAAGATGGTTGAAGTGGCAATGGATGAACAGCACAAGATACAGGTCCCGCTGATTGCTCTGGTATCGCCCAGGGGGTTGGCGCTGGAGCGTATGCAGGTCGACCTGTCAGTGAGAATCCAGAACACTGAAACCGCTGAGGCCAGTGAGAACCTTAAACGTGAGCGCTTCTATGTGACAGTGGGGGGCCAGAACAAGCGTAACGGCGACGCTCGGGATCCCGATGAAGTACAGATCCGCATGCAGTTCCAGGCTTGCGATCCGCCCGAGGCCCTAAACCGCTTGATCGAGGAGTACACCAATCTGATCAGCCCCCAGCGTCTGCCTGATCCCCCCAAGCACACGGACGACAGCAACGAGTTCATCGAAGCTGCGACCGTACGCTGAGGGCAATCATCAGAAATCACGCTTGTAGAAAATATCCAGGGAGCTTGCCAGGCCACTGGCGGCCTCCAGGTACACCTTCTTGCTCAACTTGTAGCGCAAGGCAACCGTGTTGACCGGTTCGAACACTCCTACCCCGTAGCGCAGGCTCAAGCGCTCGGTGAGATTGCCGCTGGCCACCACACTGGTGGTGGTACCACTGCCTTGGGTGTCTAGCTGGAAGTCGTCGATGCCCAGGCTTGATGCCAAGCTGCCGGTAACCCCGGCACTGGTCGCCAGGCCCAGGCCCAATGCTGCTTGCGCCAGCATATTGTTGTCTTCACCCGTGGTACTCAAAGGCCGCCCCAACACCAGATACGACAGCGCCTGTTCCTGGCTCATCGCGGGTTCCGAAAACACCTGGGTGGTAGGTTGTTCGGCGCTGCCGCTCAAGCGGATGCCGGCGATCACATCATCCGTCTGGCGAATCGCTTCAATGTCCAGATAAGGCTGATCGATCGGCCCGGCGAACAGCAGGCGTGCACGGCGGATGGTCAGGCGCTGGCCGTAGGCGCGGTAGCGGCCATCTGCCAGGCTCAGCTCACCGCGGGTGTCGAGGTTGTCGCCGATGTGCACGTGCCCCAGCAGATTGGCCGTCAGGCCAAAGCCGCTGAACGAGAGCTTGTCACTGCCCACCTCGACATCAATGTCCATGGCCACTGCCATTGGCGCCTTGCCCTCTTCGGTCTGATGGCCGACGATCACCGTGTCATCAGACACCTTGACCGTCGAAGGCGGCAATTCACGTACGGTGATCTTGCCCTTGGGCACCAGCACCTTGCCCGACACTGCAAGCTTGTCTTCAACCACGCTGATCTTGAGGTCGGGTGCCACCTCCAGGTTTGCATAGGGCTCGACAGTGACCGGCAAACGCTGCCCCTGCAACTGCAGATCCACCGCCAGAGCCTGCCCCCAGCCGATCCGTCCACGCAAACTGCCCTGGCCGGCTTCACCACTTTTCCAGGCGCCATTGAGCTGCACCTGTTCGCCAGCGATCAGTGCCTGCAGGTTCAAGTCTTGCAGGCTGACAGGGAGCTCCGCACCGGCGACTTCACCACCGGTCAGGTTCAAACTGCCATTGACCTGAGGCGCCAGCAAGGTGCCAGACAACTGTCCGCTGCCGTTCAATTGCCCGGCCAGACGCTCGACCATCGGCGCAAATGGGCGTGCGATGGCAATATCCAGCCCGGTCAGGCGGAAATCGCCGCTCAGTGGCTTGTTGCGGGCTACCGGGTCGAGCCGGGTAACCAGGGACAATTCGCCCAGACGTTCGCCTTTGAAATCCAGACGGGTATCGATTCGGCGGGGTGCCAGGGTACTTTGCAGGCGAAGGGTCTGGTAAGGGAAATCCAGCCATTGATCCTTCTCGCGCAGGCGCAGGGTGCCTGCGCTGGCGTCAACGACAATGGTGCCTTTGGGACCGCTGGCCGGCACATCCAGATTGATGTCGGCATTGAGCAGGCCCTGCCAGGCGAAGTCTTTGGGCAGCCACTGTGCCAGGCTCTGCAACGGGAACTGTTTCAGGTGATAACGCAGACGCGGTTCCGGGGCCAGGCGCTGGTCGTCACCGCACAGGCTGGCTTGCCCGGAGCGCCAACAATGAGCGCCGAAATCCAGTTGTCCGCTGGCCAGGCGTTGAAGTTTGGCCGGTGCCTGCAGTTGCCAATCCTGGCCGCCGGCCTGGATCTGGCCACTGGCGAGTCGCCCGCGCCAGTTACCCTTGTCCAGTTGGCCATCCAGCGCCAGATCGAGTTTGAGCTGCGGCCCATTCAGTGCCAGTTCCAGCTGTTGCTGGCGAATGTCACCGCGACCCTTGGCGTTGAGCGTCCCCAGGTTGGTATCACCCAAACGAATGCCGCCCGCCTGGAGGTCGATCAGCGCACGCTGGGCCGAGTCCAGCCGTGCGTCCAGCGCCAGGCGTTGCAGGTGATTATCAGCCTGGGCCAGTTGCTGCCCCTGCAGCGTCAAAGTGCCTTGTGGGGCCTGCAAGGTTCCTGCAACTTCCAGCTTGCCCTTGAGCTGGCCCTGCAACTGCGGCCAGAGCTGACCAAGACGTGGCAGGTTGAGATCGAGCTGACCGGCCAGGCGTTGCTGCAGGCTGCCGCTGCCATTGATCCGGTTGTCGCCCAGGCGGATATCCAGCGTGCCGAGGGTCCAGTTTTGCCCTGCGCCCTGGGCGACAGCTTTAAGCACAGCGGTCTGTCCACGCAAGCGCCCGTTGAGGTCAAGCGCTGCATCCAGACTGAGCTCACCGTCTTTAATCTGGCCCTTGCTACGCAGCGGGCCGGCCAAGGTGCCGGGCAGCTCGGCGAGCCAGTAAGCCGGGTTCAGCGCCGAAAGCTCGAGGGCGGCATCCCAGGCCACTGCATCGGCAAACTGCACACTGACACTACCGGCAGCCTTGCCTTGTCCGGCATTGAGTGCCAACTGCGGCAGGGTGATCTGTTTCAAGTCGCCGTTGAACGGACTGCTCAGCTCGAATGCACCTGCCGGCCCGTCAAGGGCGCCCTTGAACTCGCCCTGATAGGTGCCATCACGGTACTGCACCTGGCCGTTGAAACGGCGCAAGGCCACCTGAGGCGCTTGCTCCAGCGGATATAGATGTAGCCAGGGGAAATCCAGCCAGTCGATGGTTGCTTCGGCGCTCAGGCCATGTTGCCAGTCGGCCTTGGCCGTGAGTTTGAGATGCTGGTCGGCGCCGGCAGTGAGATCCAGAGCGCTCAGTTGCGCGCCCTTGGCATCGACCTTGCCCTGCAAATTCAATGCAACAGGGTTCTGTTCGGCTGGCAGGCTGGCTGAACCGAGCAGTTGGTAGCCGCTTTGCAAGTTGCCTTTGGCGCTGAGTTCAAGATTGTTCAGTTGCAGGGTATCAGGCAGCTCGGCACCGGGTTTGAACGCCTGTGCACTGATCTTTAGCGTAGCCGGCAACTGCTCAGCCAGCGCCTGCAGCTCGCCCTTGAGCCGGGCGTTCAGGTAGCCGCTGCTATCGCCAGTGAGTTTCAGGGTTTTCTGCAGCTCACCGTCAATCTGCAAGGCTAGCTGCCAGTCCTGGCCATCAACTTTGGGTAGCTGTAGCTGCCCCTTGAGCTGCAACGGCCAGTCACCCTCTGGTTGAATCAAGCCTTGCAGGTTCAGGTGCAAATCGTCGCGCTGCAGTTGCAGCTTATCGACCTGTAAACCCGCGACAGTCCAGTGCGCCGTCAGTTGCAACTGGCTCAGTTGCTCATTGCCATCCAGACGCAGGTGACCAATGCGCACCTCACCCAGCTCGATCACCAATGGTAGTTTCAGCGCGGGCAACTGTAGCGGCCCGCTCTCTGGCGAAGGCTCGCTCGGGGCGAACGCCAAGTTGACCTGCTCGGCTTGCAACCGCTCGATGCACAGGGTCATGCGCAACAGACAATGAGGTGACCAGGCGAACACCGGGGCGACCAGCTCGACCCGATCTGCGCCCTGCTCCCACAGCACGCGGTCGGCCTGCCACTGACCTGCCAGGCGTCCCTGAAAATTTTCCAGCTGCAAGCCCGGCACCACCCCCAGTGCCCAGCGACTGCCCGCTTGAGTCCCCAGCAACAGGCCCACGGCAAGCAGCACCAACAGCAGCAGTGCAAGCACACCGAGCAGGATATTTCTGAAAACGCGACTCACAGTTCCGGCCCCATGGAGAAGTGCAGACGGAAACCGCCATCGTCATCCAGCGCATGGGCCAGATCCAGACGCAGCGGCCCGACCGGAGAAACCCAGCGCACGCCGATACCGACACCGGTCTTGAGGCTGGGGAACTCCAGATTGTTGAACGAATTACCCTGATCGACAAAGGTCGCCACGCGCCACTTTTCCATCACTTCGTACTGGTATTCGGCGCTGCCGGCCACCAGGTAGCGACCACCGATTCGATCGCCATCGGAGTTTTCCGGCGACAGGCTCTGATAGTCGTAGCCCCGTACGCTCTGGTCGCCACCGGCAAAGAAACGCAGCGATGGCGGTATCGTGCTCTGGTAGTTGTTGGTAGCGCTGCCACCGAACTGCACGCGGCCGAGAAAGCGGTGCTTCTGGCCCAGCGTAGTCAAGCCTTTGAGTACCACGTTGGCATGCAGCAGGTTGGTGTCGGACACCAGCCCTTCCTTGGCCGCCTGTACATCGAACTGCAGGCGATAGCCGTTGTGCGGGTCGATACGGTTGTCACTGCGCAGATAGGAGTAGCTGATGCCCGGCATCAACAGGTTACTCAGGCCTGAGTCATCACCCAGGCGATACTCTTCGCGCTGATACTTGAGCGACAGCACCCGCTGCCAGCCGCTGGGCAGCTTGCTATGCCATTCCGGGCCGACGGTGAGCAGTTTGCTCAAGGTGTCAGTGCCGGCAATTTCTTCATTCTGGTAGCCGCCGGCAAAGCGAAATTTGTCGGTCAACGGCGGATCGAGGGGAATGTCGTACCACAAGCCGACGTTCTGGCGTGGCGCTGACAACTCGGTTTCCCAACCGTAGCTATGACCTTGCGGGTTGACCCAGTGACGGGTCCAGTTGGCCTTGCCACGCGGTCCGACGTCCGTCGAAAAACCCAGGCCCAGGCCCATGGTCCGAGGTTTGCGGGTGCTCAGTTGCACCGCGACGGGAATGCTTTGCGCTACCGCAGCAGTCGGCGCGGCATCGACTCGTACGCCTTCGAAGTAGCCACTCGATTGCAGGGCGTTGTTCAGCTCGGCAATCAACTCGGAATCGTAGGGGGTATCGGCCTTGAACGGCACCATACGCTGCAGCAGGGTCTCGTCGAACGGCGTGTCGCCAGCAAAGCTGACTTTGCCCAGGCGATAGCGCGGGCCACTGTCATAGATCAGCTCGATATCGGCAACGCCCGCCTGGGGATCGACCGCCAGGCGCTGGCGGACGAAACGCCCGCTGAAGAAACCGTAGCGCGCAGCCTGGTTCTGAATCAGCCGCTTGGCGTCGTCATAATGGCCATGGTTGAGCACTTCGCCAGAACGCAGGGCTTTGCTGCTGGGCAGGCGAAACGCCTTGAGCTCGCTCGCCGGACCTTCGATACGGATATTCACGTCTCGCAGGTGCACCGGCTCGCCGGGGTCGATGGTGAGGATCAGTTGCGGGGCTTTGTCGGCATTGGCCGGAGGTTTGACCTCACTGTCGATCTGCGCCTGGTAATAACCCAGAGCCTGTGAGGCTTTGCGCGCCTGCTCGACAGCACCACGGCTGAAGCGCAGCAGCGCCTCTTCATCGCGTTTACCAAGGCTGCCGATATAGCCCTCGACATTGGCCTTGAGTTCGTTATTGGCGGGTTTGATCCGTACAACCAGCTCGCTCTGCGCATACGCGGCAACGCTGGCAATCCATAGAATCAAACCGCAGGTGAATCGTCCTGAATACGTCATAGGCGCGGATGCTACCAGAGCTTGGCGCCAGCATGGAGTCCGAGGCTCTCGCGCCTGTTATGCAGGCACGGCCGATGCACGTTCAGATGACTGGGGATTGGGATGAAAGAACACGTGTTCGCGGACAGGTCCTACAGCAATTTCGCCAATTTCCTGATAACCCTGACGTTGATAAAAAGCCAGGTAGTGTTCATTTCCGGTATCCAGCACCACCCCTTGAGAGTGCTCGTCTTCGGCACACCAGTCATGCACAGCTTGCAACAATTGCTCACCATAATGTTTACCCTGGAACTGCGGATGAATCCCCAGTAACGGCAACACATGCACGGCATCCCCAGGCAGACAGGCCATCAACGCCGCCTGATAGTCCAGGTAGCGCCGGGTGCAGCGGAAACCGGTACTCAGGACCATACGCATGCGCCAGGCCCAGCTTTCAGTGATGCCCAGGCGACGTTGTGGCGGTGCGATCAGGGCGATACCGATCAGACGATCGTCGACCAGCAGCCCCAACGCAGGCAACTCCTGGAGAAAATGCTGCTTGACCAACTCGCGTACCGTGGCACGAATGCGCTGGTCATAACCGGGCCGCTGGGCCTCGAACAGGAAGGCAAAGGTCGGTTCATGACGATAGGCGTGATACAACAGTGAGCGCGCCTCGCGGCTGTACCCCCCGTCCAGCAGGCTGACCTGAGCCGGGACAGCAGTTGATTCGGTCATGCGGACAAACCTCCACAAATGGGCATTCATTGCCTTCGAGGTGTACGTTGCGCCGACGTTCACCCCGAGCACCACGTTAGCAGCCTATGCAGTAGCGCGCCACGCTGGCCGCAGCCGTCGATGTCGGCTAGCATCCTTGGTTTTATCAGGATTGTGTTTCCCATGAAGATCGTCTCGTTCAACATCAATGGCCTGCGCGCCCGGCCCCATCAGTTGGCGGCGTTGATCGAAAAGCACCAACCTGACGTAATCGGCCTGCAGGAAACCAAGGTCAGCGACGAGCAGTTTCCATTGGCCGACGTCCAGGCCCTGGGTTATCACGTACATTTTCATGGCCAAAAAGGTCACTACGGCGTCGCCCTGCTCTCGCGTCAGGCGCCGCTGAGCCTGCACAAAGGTTTTGCCAGCGATGAAGAAGACGCCCAGCGCCGCTTTATCTGGGGCACCTTCGCTGATGCCGATGGCACACCGATCACCATCATGAACGGCTACTTTCCCCAGGGCGAAAGCCGCGACCACCCCACTAAATTTCCGGCCAAGCAGCGCTTTTACAGTGACCTGCAAACCCTGCTGGAAACACAGTTCAAAAATGATCAGCCACTGCTGGTGATGGGCGACGTGAACATCTCCCCCGAGGACTGTGACATTGGCATCGGTGCCGACAATGCCAAACGCTGGCTCAAGACCGGCAAATGCAGTTTCCTGCCCGAAGAGCGCGAGTGGATGGCACGCCTGAAAAACTGGGGCCTGGTCGACAGCTTCCGCCACCTGCACCCGGAAGTCGCCGATCGTTTCAGCTGGTTCGACTACCGCAGCCGCGGTTTCGAAGACGAGCCGAAACGCGGCCTGCGCATCGACCTGATCATGGCCTCGCAGAACTTGCTGCCACGGATCAAGGCAGCGGGTGTCGACTATGACCTGCGCGCCATGGAAAAGCCTTCGGACCATGCCCCGATCTGGCTGGAACTGGAATAACGCCTATTATTCGCGGGGCGTGTAGCGCCCCGCGAATGGATCCTGTCATCTTTCGGTCATTCAACCGTCTTAATCTGCGGCACATCCTTTGCCTGAAGAGTGCCTGCCGGCATGTTCCGCCACCTCGGTCTGCTTCTGCTTTCCCTGCTCCCCTGTCTTGTTCATGCCAGCACTGAAGTGTCGGCACAGTTGCGCATTCAAGGCTCGAACACGATTGGCGCGGTGCTGGCGCCGGCGCTGGTCAAAGGCATGCTCGAAGCTCAGGGTGCCCGTGAGATCCGCTTCGAGACGACTGCAGTCGCCAACGAAATCCAGGTGCATGCCCAGGATGCCCATGGCCAGCCCCTGCGCATCGACATCGCCGCCCATGGTTCCAGCACCGGCTTTGCTGCCCTCAAGGCCGGGCAGGCAGACCTGGCCGCCGCGTCACGGCCAATCAAGGTCAGTGAACTGAGCGAACTACAGGCACTGGGCGACCTCAACAGCGCCGCCGCCGAACAGATCATTGGTCTGGACGGCGTTGCCGTGATCGTTCACCCCGACAACCCGCTGCCCCAACTGAGCACTGCGCAACTGGCGCAAGTCTTTGCCGGCAGAATCACCACCTGGGAAGAACTGGGTCTGGGCAAAGGGCCCATCCATCTGTACGCCCGCGATGACCGCTCAGGGACATTCGAAACCTTCAAGGCCCTGGTACTCGACACCACAGGACAGACCCTGGCCACCAACGCCCGGCGCTTCGAGTCCGGCGAACAGCTGACCCGTGAAGTACTGGCTGACCGCCAGGCCATAGGCTTCAGCAGCCTGGCGTCAGTGCAGGGCGCCAAAGTGCTGGCCATTGCCGATGGTGCGTCCCGACCTATGCGGCCGAGCCCCGCGCTTGTGGCCAGTGAGGACTATCCGTTGTCACGGCGTCTGTACTTTTACCTGCCGCCCAACCGCTCCTCGCCTTGGGCCCGGGCCCTCGCGGAATTCGCCCAAAGCCCCAAGGGCCAGGCCATCGTCACTGGCAACGGCTTTGTCGGACAGCAGATCCATGCCACCAAGGTGCCGCCCGCCGAAGACATGCCGGCGACGTATCGGACCCTGGCCCGCAACGCCCAGCGCCTGTCAGTGAATTTTCGCTTTCAGGAAGGTAACGCCAACCTCGACAACAAGGCGTTGCGGGATGTACAGCGAGTAGTCGACTTCCTGCGCCAGAACAATAAGCTCAATCAAGGTGCCGTGCTGGTAGGGTTTGGCGATGCCAAGGATGATTTCGAGCGCGCTGCCCTGCTGTCACGCCTGCGCGCCATGGCGGTGCGCCGGGAGCTGGTCAAGGCGGGCGTTACCCTGCGCGAAGTGATCGGCCTGGGTGACGAACTGCCTGTGGCAACCAATACTGCCGAAGAAGGCCGGATCCGCAATCGACGGGTTGAAGTCTGGGTCTACTGAGCCGTCGAACACCTTGCGCAATTCCTTGTTACAGCCTCGACTGGGCGAGCACCCTCATCGCGACTAGGCTTTGTTGTGTGACGCCGGGCCCCTCTGACGGCTGCCAAGCCGCCATGTCGGAGTCACTGTTGCTTGTTGGCAACGACGACAATCAAGGAGGGGCGCATGGCGGCTCTACAGGCATTTCTCGAAAACGACGTTCTGGGCACCAGTACCTGGTTCTGGTTGGCATTCATTGGCATTGTCCTCACCTTGCTGGTGCTGGACCTGGGTGTGTTGCACCGCAAAGCGCATGAAATCGAAATGCGCGAAAGCCTGCTGCTGTACGCCAGCTACTTCAGTGTCGGCGTGCTGTTTGGCGGCTGGGTCTGGTGGGAGCTGGGCGCGCAGCGTGCCCTGGAGTTCTACACGGGTTTTCTGGTCGAGCAGTCGTTGTCCATGGACAACGTCTTCGTCATGGCCATGATCTTCAGCTACTTCTCCATCCCTCGCCTCTACCAGCACCGGGTTTTGTTCTGGGGCATCCTCGGCGTGGTGGTGTTACGCGCGATCATGATCGGCGTGGGCAGTGCACTGGTTCAGGAGTTTGCCTGGATCCTCTACGTCTTTGGCGCCTTCCTGCTGATTACCGGAATCAAAATGCTGTTTTCCCGCGAGGAGACGCACCCGGACCTGGCCAATAACCCGGTGCTCAAGTTCGTTCGCAGCCATGTCCGCGTCACCGATGACCTGCATGGCCCGCATTTCTTTGTGCGGCTCAAGGCTGCCGGACAGAGCAAGGCCGTGCTGTATGCCACCCCGCTGTTCCTGGCCCTGGTGCTGATCGAACTGGCCGACCTGGTGTTTGCCGTAGACAGCGTGCCGGCGATCTTCGCCATTACCCAGGACCCGTTCATTGTCTACACCTCGAACATCTTCGCGATCCTTGGCTTGCGCGCCCTGTATTTCGCCCTGGCAGCGTTGATGCATCGCTTTGTCTATCTCAAGTACGCCCTGGCCCTGGTGCTGATCTTCATCGGTGGCAAAATCTTCTATCACGGCCTGATTGGTGCAGTGCCGGCACTGCTGTCACTAAGCGTGACGATGGGCTTGCTCAGTGGCGGCGTGGTGTTGTCACTGCTCAAGACCCGCGATCAGCCTCACCACCCTGCAAACTCCGGCAGCCACAAATGAATCAGGCCCGCATAAGCGGGCCTGATGTCCTTCGTGCGCAGATCAATGTCCGCTGCGCAGCATTTCCTTGGGTACGTATTTGCCGATTTCGTATTTGCCGATGGCTGCGCGGTGCACTTCATCCGGGCCATCGGCCAGGCGCAGGGTGCGTTGCATCGCGTACATGTACGCCAGCGGGAAGTCACCACTGACCCCGGCACCGCCATGGATCTGGATTGCCCGGTCGATGACTTTCAAGGCCACATTCGGCGCAACCACCTTGATCTGGGCAATCTCGCTGCGCGCGACTTTATTACCTACGGTGTCCATCATGTAGGCCGCCTTCAGCGTCAGCAGCCGCGCCATGTCGATCTCCATGCGCGAATCGGCAATCTTGTCGACGTTACCACCCAGGCGCGCCAATGGCCGGCCAAATGCGGTGCGCTCCACCGAGCGCTTGCACATCAGTTCCAGGGCCCGTTCGGCCATGCCGATCGAGCGCATGCAATGGTGAATACGGCCTGGGCCAAGCCGCCCCTGGGCAATCTCGAACCCGCGCCCCTCGCCCAGCAGCACGTTCTCATAAGGCACCCGTACGTTCTCGAACAGCACCTCGGCATGGCCATGAGGAGCGTCGTCGTAACCAAACACCGGCAGCGGACGGACGATTTTCACCCCGGGGGTGTCGGTAGGTACCAGGATCATCGAATGCTGCTGGTGACGCGGGCCGTCCGGGTTGCTCAAGCCCATGAAGATCATGATCTTGCAGCGCGGATCGCAAGCACCGGAGGTCCACCACTTACGGCCATTGATCACCCACTGGTCACCCTCGCGTACGGCACGGGCGGCCATGTTGGTGGCGTCAGAAGAGGCCACGTCCGGCTCGGTCATGGCAAAGGCCGAGCGGATGTCACCGCGCAGCAACGGTTCCAGCCACTGGCGCTTCTGCTCTTCGCTGCCATAGCGCACCAGCACTTCCATGTTGCCGGTGTCCGGCGCCGAGCAGTTGAAAGGTTCCGGCCCCAACAGCGAGCGGCCCATTATCTCGGCCAGCGGCGCATATTCCAGGTTGCTCAGCCCCGCGCCCAGCTCCGATTCTGGCAGGAACAAGTTCCACAAGCCTTCGGCCTTGGCCTTGTTCTTGAGCTCTTCCATGATCGCCGTCGGCTGCCAGCGGTCACCCTCGGCGACCTGGCGCTCGAACACCGCCTCAGCGGGATAGACATAAGCATCCATGAACGCCGTGACACGTTCGCGCAACGCCTGGACCTTGGGTGAATAGGCGAAATCCATGGGCAGTACCTTCAGTGGAAAGGGGATCTGATGAAGAGCCTAGATCAGCAAGCAAAATCCACCTAGTCTATTCTCGGCGTGTATAAACATTCATAACCAATATATGATTGACCCATAACACCAACAAAAGAGCAGCGCCCATGAACCTGAGCAAGGTCGACCTGAATCTGTTCATCGTCTTCGATGCCATCTACACCGAAGCCAACCTGACCCGTGCCGGGCAGATCGTCGGCATTACCCAGCCCGCTGTCTCCAATGCCCTGGCGCGGCTGCGCGAAACCTTCAATGACCCGCTGTTCGTGCGTACCGCCCAAGGCATGGTGCCCACGCCCATGGCGCAGAACATCATTGGCCCGGTGCGCAATGCCCTGTCGCTGTTACGTGTGTCGGTGCAGGAAAGCCGCATCTTCAACCCGCTACAGGCCAACAAAACCTTCCGCATCAGCATGACCGACCTCACCGAGGCGGTAATCCTGCCCCCGCTGTTCCAGCGCCTGCGCCGCCTGGCCCCTGCGGTCATCATTGAAAGTTTCCTGTGCAAGCGCCGCGAAACCACCAAGGAGCTTGCCGCCGGGCGTCTGGATTTTGCCGTCGATGCGCCGCTCAACACCGACCCGCAGGTTCGCCACGTCAAGCTGATGCAGGATCAGTACGTCTGCGCCCTGCGCCAAGGCCACCCGATGGCCAAAGACAAGCTCAGCCTGGACGATTACCTGGGAATGACGCACATCCATATCTCCAGCCGCCGTAACGGCCTGGGCTATGTCGACCTGGCCCTGGGCAAGATGGGTGTACAGCGCAAGATCGCCCTGCGCTCGCAGCATTACCTGATGGCCTCTCAGGTGCTGCAGCAGACCGATATGGTCATGACCGTGCCGGAACGCTTCGCCCGTCGCCACCAACTCAATTACCTGAGTCTCCCGGTCAACGATGTGCCGCCGTTGGAAACGCACCTGTACTGGCATGAAAGTACCGATCAGGATCCGGCCAACCGCTGGATGCGTGAGCAGATCATTGAGCTGTGCCAGGCGGTGGTGGCTCAGGATGAGCGGGGACAGGCTCAAGCTATATAGCAAGACCGCTCAGGAGTGGGCTTGCCCCATGGAGCTTGACGTAAACGTCAACCTGCCATTAGGTTAGCTCATGCCCTTTTCCCGAGCCTGACCATGAGCAGCCAGACCTACAGCATCTCCGACCTGTCCCGCGAGCTGGACATCACCACCCGCGCAATCCGCTTCTATGAAGAACAGGGCTTGCTCAGCCCCGAGCGCCGGGGCCTGGAACGCGTCTATTCAGCGCGCGACAAGGTCAGCCTGAAATTGATCCTGCGCGGCAAGCGCATCGGTTTTTCGCTGGCCGAATGCCGCGAGCTGATCGAGCTCTACGACCCGACCAGCGGCAATCTCAAGCAATTGCACAGCATGCTGGCCAAGATCGCCGAACGCCGTGCCCAGCTCGAACAGCAACTGCTCGATATCCAGCAGATGCAACTGGAGCTCGATACCGCTGAAGAGCGCTGCGAACAAGCGCTGGCCGCCACCTTGAACAACCAGAAAAACAGCCACTGAGCCTTGAGGAACACGCGCCATGTCATTGCCTGAAAAAGTCCGCCTGGTCGAAGTCGGTCCGCGCGACGGCCTGCAGAACGAAGCCCAGCCCATCAGCGTGGCGGACAAGGTCCGGCTGGTCGATGACCTGACCGCCGCGGGTCTCTCCTATATTGAGGTAGGCAGCTTCGTCTCGCCCAAGTGGGTACCGCAGATGGCCGGCTCTGCCGAGGTGTTTGCCAACATCCGCCAGCAGACCGGCGTCACCTACGCGGCCCTGGCACCCAACCTGCGCGGGTTCGAAGATGCCCTGGCGGCAGGGGTGAAGGAAGTGGCCGTGTTCGCCGCAGCCTCTGAGGCGTTCTCGCAACGCAACATCAACTGCTCGATCAGCGAAAGCCTGCAGCGTTTCGTGCCGATCATGGACGCCGCCCGAGAGCACGGCGTGCGGGTGCGCGGTTATGTGTCTTGCGTGCTCGGCTGCCCGTATGAAGGCGCAGTCAGCGCCGAGCAGGTGGCGCCGGTGGCGCGCGAGCTGTTCGAGATGGGCTGCTATGAAGTGTCCCTGGGCGACACCATTGGCACTGGCACTCCAGGCAGCACCCGCCGCCTGTTCGACGTGGTCGCCGCGCACGTGCCACGCGCCCAGTTGGCCGGCCACTTCCATGACACCTATGGCCAGGCCTTGGCCAACATCTATGCCAGCCTGCTCGAAGGTGTCAGTGTTTTCGACAGCTCGGTTGCAGGCCTTGGCGGCTGCCCCTATGCCAAGGGCGCCAGCGGTAACGTGGCCAGCGAAGACGTGCTGTACATGCTCCAGGGACTGGGCATCGAGACCGGTATCAACCTCGACCAGTTGATCGACGCCGGCCTGCGTATCAGCCAGGTATTGGGCCGTGCCAGCGGTTCACGGGTCGCCCGTGCCCGTAACGCACAGTGATCAGCGGCGGTAACAGCCCGGTTGCGGCCGGGGTGTTACCGCTCCCGCACTTTTCAGCGAAAAACCGGGTAACACGGAAACAAATCGACAAATCCTCTCGTCCCCTCTCTCCACGAAAAAACTTAAGTCATTGATTTTATTGGATTTTAAAAAGTTGGCACGGCACCTGCTATATCTTTGGTACAAGAACAATAAAAAGTGCGACACACCCAATAAAAATAAGACGTAACGACTCTGACATAACAAGAACAACACGGCAGAGACGCAGCTAACAGATTTTTTTGGAGAGGATGTGCTTTCCCGGGGCGTGCCCCGCAACCTGACAGAAAACAATAAAACTACCCCAAGGTAGCGAAGGTCACGGTTGGATCAGTAATGATGAGAGTAGATCAGCGCTCAAAAAAATACGTTTGCTCTTGATCCCGGATGGGGATCGCCAGTGACAAGAGGCAACGGTCGCCAAAAACAACAACAGGCCGCCCTCCAATAACAAAAAAAGAGCACGCAACAATCTTTGAGGGGAGCTTAGGCTCCCCTCAGTGCTTCCTGCCCTCCTCGTTTTTATCCTCCTGGTTTACTTCCTCATCATCTTTCTCGAAGCGGTTCACCACCCAAGGCATCATGCCCAGCACCAGCAGGGCCAGCAGGGTGCTGATCACTGCCGTGGCCTCACGCCCCATGCCGGCCGCGACACCGATGGCCGCGGTCATCCACAGCCCCGCTGCGGTGGTCAGGCCTTTGACGTGATCAAGTTGCTGATGATGACCTTTGAGAATGGTGCCAGCACCCAGAAAGCCGATACCGGCGACAATGCCCTGCACCACCCGGCTCAAGGCCGCATCGTCGACCCCGGCCATGCGCGGTACCAGCACGAACAGCGCAGCGCCCATCGCCACCAGCATATGCGTTCGCACCCCGGCCGCCTTGCCCTTCATTTCACGCTCGAAGCCGAGGATGCCACCGAGTAACGCGGCCATCAGCAGACGAACTGTCACCTGGGTCAGTTGCTTGGCGTCATTGAGGTCGGCGAACTCAGCCACCAGGGTCAACCAGACTTGATGCCACCAGGCGTCCATTGGCGTGCTCCACACAGGGACTGTTTCTCGATGGACCACCCGCAACGCCACAAGTGCAGCAGCGAGCGCTGATCGGTCAGGGCCGGCATCAGCAGTCGGAACCCTCACTGTAGCGGGTGCGGTGGATGGTCGCAGGCATCTCAAGACAAGCGTCGAGGCCTCGATAATCTAAGGCTTCGGGGAATCTTGCGAAAAATCTGATACGGTTTTTATCGAAATATCTGAGCCTGTTATGCAAACAGATGGGGCGCCATAGTGTTCTGGCCTGATCGAGGCCTGATGAGCGACGAACCATGAGCGATAGAATTCCCGTCCAGATCGTTGAAATTGCCGAGCCTTCCACTTTCAAGAAGAAGACCGCCAGCAGCGACAGACAAATCCACACCCGCAGCTTCACCGGCTTGTTTCGAAACCTGCGCCTTGGCGGTGCGGGTTTTCTCTTTCTGCTGTTCTTTGGCACGGTCTGGTTGAACTGGAACGGCCGCCAGGCCGTGCTTTGGGACCTGGCCGACAGCAAGTTCCACATTTTCGGTGCGACCTTCTGGCCACAGGACTTCATTCTGTTGTCAGCGCTGCTGATCATCTGCGCCTTCGGCCTGTTCGCCATCACCGTGTTTGCCGGGCGCGTCTGGTGCGGTTACACCTGTCCGCAAAGTTCCTGGACCTGGATCTTCATGTGGTGCGAGAAGGTCACCGAGGGCGATCGCAACCAGCGTATCAAACTCGCTGCCGCGCCCTGGGGCCTGAACAAGATGATCCGGCGCTCGGCCAAGCACACGCTGTGGCTGGCGATCAGCCTGCTCACCGGCCTGACATTCGTCGGTTACTTCACACCGATCCGGCCACTGGCCGAAGAGCTGTTCACCCTGCAACTGGGCGGTGTCAGCCTGTTCTGGATCCTGTTCTTCACCGGCGCTACCTACATCAACGCCGGCTGGCTGCGTGAAGCGGTGTGCATGCACATGTGCCCCTATGCGCGCTTCCAAAGCGTGATGTTCGACAAGGACACCCTGGCCATCGCCTACGATCCGGCCCGCGGTGAATCCCGTGGCCCCCGCAAGAAAGACAGCGACTACAAAGCCAAAGGCCTGGGTGATTGCATCGACTGCCAGATGTGCGTGCAGGTCTGCCCGACCGGCATCGATATCCGCGACGGTCTGCAGATGGAATGCATTGGTTGCGCGGCCTGTATCGACGCCTGCGATTCGATCATGGACAAAATGGGCTATGCCCGTGGCCTGGTCGGCTACAAGTCCGAACACAACCTGCAAGGCGGCAAAACCAACTGGCTACGCCCACGCCTGCTCGGTTACGTCACCGTACTGGTGGTGATGATCGGCGCCCTGGTCATCGCCCTGCAGCAACGGCCGATGGTGTCGATGGACGTGATCAAGGACCGCGGTCTGTTCCGTGAGAACAATCTGGGCCAGATCGAGAATATTTACACCCTCAAGGTCATCAACAAGACCCAGCAAGCGCAGCACTACCGCTTGCGTCTGGTGAATGCCGAGGGCTTCGAGTTGCACGGCAAGACTGAGTTTGCGCTGGCCGCAGGTGAAATGAGTGAGTTGCCGGTGTCGGTGGCGATGCTTGCCGATCGGCCGCAAAGCAGCTCCCAGGAGATCGCCTTCGAAATCAGCGACACCGACGAGCCGGGTATATCCAGTGTTGCCCACAGCCGTTTTGTCGCGCCTTTGAACCGCTGATCACATACACTTCGCAGCAGTCGAAACGTCCAGAGCCATGATGAAACGCTACGAAAAATTCGCCGACGACATTGCCGAACTGATTCGCTCCGGGGTCCTCGGCCCCGGCCAGCGAGTACCCTCGGTGCGCTACGCCAGCCAGACCCACGGGGTCAGCCCTTCCACGGTGTTCCAGGCCTATTACCTGCTGGAGCGCCGCGGGCTGATCCGGGCGCGGCCGCGCTCGGGCTACTTCGTCAATGCCCATGCGCCGCGGCAATTCAACGAACCGCAGATCATCGAACAAGCCAGCGAGTCCACCGAGGTGGATGTCAGCGAGCTGGTGTTCTCGATCCTCGACTCGATCAAGGACCCGCAGACCGTCGCTTTCGGCTCGGCCTTCCCCAGCCCCCACCTGTTTCCGCTACCGCGCCTGGCCCGCTCCATGGCCAGCGCCAGCCGCGAGATGGACCCACGCATGGTGGTCACCGACCTGTCGCCGGGTAACCCGCAACTGCGTCGGCAGATTGCCCTGCGCTACATGGTCGGTGGCTTGATGCTGCCGATGGAGGAGCTGCTGATCACCAACGGGGCACTGGAGGCGCTTAACCTGTGCCTGCAAGCCGTAACCGAACCGGGTGACCTGGTCGCCATCGAGGCCCCCGCCTTCTACGCCTGCCTGCAAGTGCTCGAACGTCTCAAGCTCAAAGCCGTGGAGATTCCCGTGCACCCGCGCGAAGGCATCGACCTGGGAGTACTGGCGCAGACCCTGGCCAAACACCCGGTCAAGGCCGTGTGGTGCATGACCAACTTCCAGAATCCGGTGGGCGCGAGCATGCCGGAGGAGAAAAAGCAGCAACTGGTTGAACTGCTGCGCGAGCATCAGGTGCCGCTGATCGAAGACGACGTCTATGCCGAGCTCTATTACGCTCAACAAGCACCGAAACCGGCCAAGGCCTTCGATACCGACGGGTTGGTGATGCATTGCGGCTCGTTTTCCAAGAGCCTGGCACCGGGTTACCGGATCGGCTGGGTGGCTGCCGGGCGCTACGCACAGAAGATCGAACGCTTGAAGCTGATGACCTCGCTGTGCGCCTCTATGCCGGCCCAGGCGGCCATTGCCGACTACCTGCAGCACGGCGGCTACGATCGACATTTGCGCCGGCTGCGCTACGCCCTGGAAGAACAGCAGAGCGCCATGCTTGCCGCCATTGCCCGGCATTTTCCGGCGCAGACGCGAGTCAGCCATCCGTCCGGCGGTTATTTTCTGTGGCTGGAGCTGCCGGAGCAGATGGATTCGCTCAAGCTGTTCCAGATGGCCCTGGCCCAGGGCATCAGCATTGCGCCCGGGCCGATCTTTTCGCCGACCCAGCGCTTTCGCAACTGCATCCGTCTGAACTACGGCAGCCCCTGGACCGAACAATCCGAGAAGGCCATGGAAACCCTGGGCAGAATCGTGCGTTCGTTCTGAACCTTCCCCAGCGCAGGGCCTGCGTTACCCAGCAGGCTCAGCGTCCGCCGCCCAGGTCGATGAAGCTGCCCGTGGAGTACGAGGCCTTGTCGGACAGCAGCCAGATAATCGCCTCCGCCACTTCTTCAGCCCGCCCGCCACGGCCCATGGGAATATTCGGCTCAAGCTTGCTGACGCGCTCTGGGTCGCCACTGAGGGCATGGAAGTCGGTAAAGATGTAGCCAGGACGCACGGCGTTGACCCGAATGCCATCATCGGCAACTTCCTTGGCCAGCCCCAGGGTGAAGGTATCCAACGCGCCCTTCGAAGCCGCGTAGTCGACATACTCATTGGGCGAGCCGAGACGCGCAGCCACCGAGGACACATTGACGATGCTGCCGCCCTGCCCGCCATTGCGTTTCGACATACGCTGCACGGCATGTTTGCTGCAGAGCATCGGTCCGACCACGTTGGTCTTCATCAGCTTGAGCAGGCGGAACTCCGACATCTGTTCAAGCGGGCTTTTCTGGCCGATGGTCCCGGCATTGTTGACCAAAGCGGTTACCGGCCCCAACTCGGCATCAACGCGCTGAAACAAGTGGATGATCTCGTCTTCGACGCTGACATCGGCTTTGACCGTAATGGCCTCGGCACCCAGTTCGCGCACCTCGGCCAGCACCCGTTGAGCGGCTTCGTCGTCACTCACGTAGTTGATGCAGATGCGATATCCCTCACGGGCCGCCAGACGTGCGGTGGCAGCGCCAATGCCGCGACTGGCGCCGGTGATCACAATGACTTTGTCCATGGATACTCCTTGCCCCCAATGGCATTAACCTGCCAAGGCTAACGCAGGACGCGTCGAGCGAAAAGCGGCGTCGTACCCTTCAACCGGCTAGTGGCGCACGAACCAGGCTGACAAATCTGTAATCTGCAGCTCAGTTTGCTGACAGTCGTCGCTGGCTAATGTCGTGTCACCCTAGCTCCTGGATTGGCTACGACATGCTTGTGAATCCCAACCGCCGTACCTTCGTCAAAGGCTTCGCCGCCGCTAGTGCCCTGGCAGGCCTCGGCCTCTGGCGTCTGCCCGCCTTCGCTGCAGGCGCGCCCCTGGGCAATGAGCTCAGCGGCGAAAACTTCGAACTGTTCATTGGCCAGACGCCGGTCAACATCACCGGTCGTCCGCGCACCGCGCTTACCATCAACAACAGCCTGCCTGGCCCGGTGCTGCGCTGGCGCGAAGGCGACACGGTAACACTGCGCGTACGCAACCGCCTGGACGAGCCGACCTCGCTGCACTGGCACGGCATCATCCTGCCCGCCAACATGGACGGTGTCCCGGGCCTGAGCTTTGCCGGTATCGAGCCCGGTGGCGATTACCTCTATCAGTTCACCCTGCAGCAGAGCGGCACCTACTGGTACCACAGCCATTCCGGCTTGCAGGAGCAGGCCGGGGTCTACGGGGCAATCGTCATCGAGCCGAAACAACCCGAGCCCCATCGCTATCAGCGCGACTATGTGCTGTTGCTCAGCGACTGGAGTGACCAGGCCCCCGAGCAGTTGATGGCGACGCTGAAAAAGCAGTCCGACGCCTTCAACTACCACAAGCGCACCGTCGGTGACTTCATCGATGACGTCGCCCTGCACGGCTGGCCGAAGACCGTGGCTGAGCGCAAGAACTGGGCCGAGATGCGCATGAGCCCGACCGACCTGGCCGACATCAGCGCCGCCACCTACACCTACCTGCTCAACGGCCAGCCCCCGGATGGCAACTTCACCTGCCTGTTCCAGCCCGGTGAAACCGTGCGCCTGCGCCTGATCAACGGCTCGGCCATGAGTTATTTCGACTTCCGCATTCCGGGCCTGAAACTGACGGTGATCGCTGCCGATGGTTTGCCGGTGCAGCCGGTCAGCGTCGACGAGCTGCGCATTGCCGTGGCCGAAACCTACGACGTCCTGGTGGAAGTGGGCGACCTGCCCGCCTATACCCTCTATGCCCAGAGCATGGACCGCACCGGTTACGCCCGCGGCACCCTGGCGCGCAGTACCGGGCTCAGCGCACCGGTACCGGCTCCCGACCCACGGCCGATCCTGACCATGGCCGACATGGGCCATGGTGGCATGGACGCCATGGCCGGAATGACCGGAATGGACCACAGCCAGATGGGCGGCATGGACCATGGGGCCATGACCGGCATGCAGACTCATCCGGCCAGTGAAACCGGCAACCCGCTGGTGGATATGCAGACCATGAGTCCCAAGCCCAACCTCGCCGACCCGGGCATTGGCTTGCGCAATAACGGTCGCCGGGTGCTGACCTACGCCGACCTGAAAAGCACCTTTGCCGACCCGGACGGTCGTGAACCGTCCCGCGAGATCGAACTGCACCTGACCGGCCACATGGAGCGCTTCGCCTGGTCGTTCAACGGCATCAAGTTCTCCGACGCCGAACCACTGCGCCTGCGCTACGGCGAGCGCCTGCGCATCACCCTGGTCAACGACACGATGATGGCCCACCCGATTCACCTGCACGGTCTGTGGAGCGACCTGGAGGACGAGCACGGACGCTTCCAGGTGCGCAAGCACACCCTCGACATTCCACCCGGCAGCCGTCGCAGCTACCGGGTCAGCGCGGATGCGCTGGGGCGCTGGGCCTACCACTGCCACCTGCTTTACCACATGGAGATGGGCATGTTCCGCGAGGTACGCGTCGATGAATGAAGCACTCAACCGTCCCCTGCTGGGCAGCCTGGCGCTGCTCGCCTTGCTCGCCAGTGAAGAAGTCCGGGCCCAGGGCATGGATCATGGCGCGATGAACCATGGCGCCATGGACCACAGCGGCATGGCTCACGGCCAGGCGCTGGACGCCCCGCGCACGCCCTTGCGGCCGATCACCGATGCCGACCGCCGCGCCGCCTTCCCGCCGCTGCCCGGTCATCAGGTGCACGATCAGCAAGTCAACTGGGCAGTGATTGTCGAGCAGCTGGAGCACCAGAACTTCGAGAGCAGCAGTGCCCTGAACTGGAACGCCAGTGCCTGGATCGGCGGTGACATCGACCGCCTCTGGCTGCGTACCGAAGGTGAACGTGAACAAGGCGCCACCCACAAGGCCGAGCTGCAAGCGCTATGGGGCCATGCCATCAGTCCCTGGTGGGAGCTGGTCGGTGGCCTGCGCCAGGATTTCAAGCCGGCCACAGGCCAGACCTGGGCAGCCTTCGGTATCCAGGGCATGCCGTTGTACGGCCTGGAGCTGGAGGCCACCGCCTATGTCGGTGAGCGGCAACAAACCGCGCTGCGCCTGGAGAGCAGTTACGCTATCCTGCTGACCAACCGCTGGATACTTGAACCGTCCCTGGAAGCGAACTTCTATGGCCGCAACGATGCCAGCCGCGATCAGGGCAGCGGCCTTGCCGACAGTGAGATCGGTCTGCGCCTGCGCTATGAGATCACCCGTGGTTTCGCCCCTTACCTGGGCGTCAGTTTCAACCGGAGCTACGGCAATGCCGCCGAGCAGATCCGTGATGACCAGGGCGATATCGGCCAGACCCGCCTGGTCGCCGGTGTCCGCCTGCGTTTCTAGTCTTGGAGAATCACCATGTTGAGCAAAAAAATCGTCGCCTTCGGCTTGCTGGCCCTGAGCACCCTGGCTCAGGCCGGGCAGACTATCGACGTCTACCGCGACCCCAACTGTGGCTGCTGCAAAGAGTGGATCAGCCACCTGCGTGACAACGGTTTCACCGTCAACGACCATGTCGAGCCGAACATGAGCGCAGTCAAACAGCGTCTGGGCGTGGCCCCACGCCTGGCTTCGTGCCACACCGGAGTAATCGACGGCAAGTTCGTCGAAGGCCATGTGCCAGCCGAGCAGGTCAAGCTCCTGGCCAAGCGTTCCGACTTGCGCGGCCTGGCGGTACCGGGCATGCCGATGGGTTCACCCGGTATGGAAATGGGCGACCACAAGGATGCCTACCAGGTCGTCGGCCTGACCCAGGACGGTCGTGACGAAGTAGTCGCCAACTACTGATCAGCCCGGCATGTTGAGTGAATGGGCGCTGTTTTTCAGCGCCTTTGGCGCAGCGACGCTGTTGCCGCTGCAATCGGAAGCCGTGCTGGTGGGTTTGCTGCTGCGTGATCCGCAGGCCGTGTTCAGTCTGCTGCTGATCGCCACAGCCGGTAACGTTCTGGGCTCTATCGTCAACTGGCTGCTGGGCCGCGGCATCGAACACCTGCGTGACCGGCGCTGGTTTCCGTTCAAACAGGCGCAACTGGACAGGGCCCAGCAACGCTACCAGCGCTACGGCCAGTGGTCGCTGTTACTGAGCTGGATGCCAGTGATCGGCGACCCGCTGACCCTGATCGCCGGGATCATGCGCGAACCCTTCTGGCGTTTCGTCGTCCTGGTCACCATCGCCAAGGCCGGGCGTTACGCGGTGCTGGCTCTGCTGACCTTGGGCTGGCTGGGGCGTTAACGTCCCCAGATCTGCGCTTCGGTCCAGCCCAGTTCGGCAAAGTCCTGGGCGCGTAGGTGCGCTTCGTCTTCGCAGAAAAACTCGTCCAGCTGGGGTGGTTTGACCGAGGTATCGCTGAGCATGGCATGCACCTGCCCGCGGTGATGGATCTGGTGCTCGAACAGGTGGGACAACAGGCGCAAGCGTTGCTCACGCTGGACCCAGTCAGGGCGCACGATGCTCACGTAGCGCTGTAACTGGTCGTCGCGCAACTGGCTGCAGTAGGCAATCAGCCGATGGTCGGCCTGTGCTTGTTCTTCTCTTAGCGCCTCGCAGCTGGAAAATGGCTCTTCAGGCTCGAAGAAACGCTCGCTGTCCGGCTCTGGCGCCTCACCCCGCTGCTCTGACTCCAGGGCGTTAAGGTAAAACCAGTCCACTGTAAGGATATGGTTGAGGGTGGCCTTGATCGAGCCGAAGAAGCTGCAACGCGGTGCCACGAACTCGTCCTGGCTCAGTTGCAGACAGGCTTTGTACAGCCTGTGGTTGGCCCAACCGTTCTGGTAGGCCATGGTCAGTAAATGATGCGACAGCGGCTGCATGATCGACTCCTTCAACAGAAGCGTTGCAGTTGCATCTCCCGCAAGCGGCTAAGGGTGCGCCGGAACGGGAACTCCAGATACCCTTGAGTGTAGAGCGCATCCAGCGCTACCTCTGCTTCCAGGTACAACGCTATCCGACGGTCGTAGCATTCATCGACCAATGCGATGAAGCGGCGCACGCTGTCATCATGCACCGACAACTGCGGTAACTCGCGGTCGCCCGCCACTACACGGCTGGCAGCATCCTCGGTGCCCCGGGCAATTTTCGCGGGTCGCTGGCGTGCGCCAAGGGCTGGCACCTCTCCCACCAGGATCGCCGTGAAGCTGTCGCACAGTGCCATGAAATCCATGGCCGCCAGAGGTTGCTCGCACAAATCCGTGTAGCGGCACCAGATAACCGTATCGCAGCGTTGCACCACCTGTATCTGACGGGACCCCACCTGCAAGGGCTGATCGCTGCAAGGCTGCTCACCACAGAGTTGGCTGAAGACCTCGCTCAGTGCTTGCGCCTGACCAGGCTCGCGCACCCAGTAACGCTGTTGCGCAGCGCCCGGGTGCAATCGATGATCCTGCTCACCCGCAACTGGCAGCACCTGCATATGCTGCTTGATGGCGGCGATGGCCGGCAGGAAGCGCTCCCGATTGAAGCCGTCAGCGTACAGCTGGTCGGGCGGCTGGTTGGAGGTGGCGACAATCACTACCCCGGCCTCGAACATCACCTGGAACAGCCGCCCCAGAATGATCGCGTCACCGATATCGTTGACGAACAACTCGTCGAAGCACAGCACGCGAATCTCTTCGGCCAGGGACAAAGCCAGGGCCTGCAAGGGATCGGCGGTGCCGTTGAGCTGGAACAGACGCTGGTGGACCCAACGCATGAAGTGATGAAAATGCTGACGCCGGGCCGGTACCTGCAAGCACTGGTGGAACTGGTCCATCAGCCAGGTTTTACCGCGTCCTACCGGACCCCACAGGTAAACGCCCTGTGGCGCTTCACCGCCTTGCAGTGCTTCGAAACAGCTTTGCAAGGCACTGGCAGCCTGCAACTGTGCCGGGTCGCTGACAAAGCCATCGCGTTCGATAGCCTGCTGGTAAAGCTGCAGGGGGGACTGCTTGGTGAAGCAGGTCATGAAACGAGCCTGAGAGTCAAAAAGTAACATTCTGGCGATTAACAGCATCGGGGGGGGGGGAGGAAGCCCACCCAAACCCCCCCACCCCCTCGATGGGGGAGTGTGT
>NZ_JBMOWO010000110.1:0-9605 GCF_049310525.1 Pseudomonas sp. GZD-222 | reverse complement strand
AAAATCATTGCGGGGCAAGCTCGCTCCCACAGCGATCACCTCATGCGGTGGGAGCGGGCTTGCCCCGCGATTAGGCCACTACAACTCAAGCCCCACTTTAAGCAAAGCGCCATCCTCGGCATCGGTCAGCACATACAGATAACCATCCGGCCCCACCCGCACATCACGGATCCGTGCATCAAGCTCCCCCAGCAGGCGCTCTTCGTGCACCACCTTGTCGCCGTCCAGCTGCAGGCGAATCAACTCCTGGCTCGCCAATGCGCCGATGAACACACTGTGCTCCCAGGGTTTGAAACGCGGGTTGTCGTAAAACGACATGCCACTGATGGCCGGCGACTTTTCCCAGACGTGGTGCGGGTCGACCATGCCATCGACATGCTCGCCCCGGGCTTCCGGAATCGGCGTCAACGTATAGTTGATACCGTGGGTCGCGACCGGCCAGCCGTAGTTCTTGCCGGGTTTGGGGATGTTGATTTCGTCACCGCCGCGGGGGCCGTGCTCGTTGGTCCACAGCTCACCGGTCCAGGGATTGAGTGCCGCGCCCTGCTGGTTGCGGTGGCCGAATGACCAGATCTCGGGGCGGACATTGTCCTGCCCGACAAAGGGGTTGTCCTTCGGCACCGCGCCGTCCGGAAGGATGCGCACCAGCTTGCCCTGCAGCTTGTCCAGGTCCTGCGCAGTGGGGCGCTGGTTGTTTTCGCCCAAGGCAATGAACAGGTAGCCGTCACGGTCGAAGACCAAGCGTGAGCCAAAGTGGTTAGCTGTCGACAGCTTGGGCTGCTGGCGGAAAATCACATTGAAGTCTTCGATCTTGGCGTTGTCGGCAGACAAGCGTCCACGACCCACAGCCGTGCCGGCTTTACCCTCCTCGCCACCGCCCTCGGCATAGCTCAGGTAAACCATGCGATCCTGCTTGAAGGTCGGCGACAAGACGACATCGAGCAACCCGCCCTGCCCTTTGGCCCACACTTCAGGGACACCCCCCAGTGGCGCACCGACTTTGCCCTCGGCACTGATGATGCGCAGATTGCCCGCACGCTCGGTCACCAATATGCCTTTACCGTCGGGTAGAAACGCCAGCGCCCAAGGGTTCTGCAGACCCTCGGCCAGGGTACTGACCCTGACGCTGCCCTCCTCACTCTTGAAGGTGCGTTCAGGTGCGGCATGGGCCAGCAGCGGTAACAGTGCAGCGGTCAACAGCGTGGGTAGCCAGGTGCGTGCGGTCATTAACGTTTCCTTCCAGGGAGAACCTGCCAATCAAGGTGTGCGGGTCGATTCACGAGGCGGCCGGGTGGGTTCCAGATTCGGTGTGGTCTGCTCGCGGCGCATGTTTTCGCCGTTGCCGATACCACGGTTTTCAAGGGTCGGCGGGCGTGGATTGGGTTGGGTCGAGGGACCCCGCACGGGCGGCGTGGCCTGCACACTGCCCTGGCGGCTATTGGGGTTGGCGCGCATGATCGGGCTGTTGTAGGGGTTGTTTGGCGAGCCCGCCAATTGCACTGGCGTTTCAGTTGGCGCCGCCTGTAGCGGTGTGCTTAGCAGCAGGCCCAGAGACAGGCCCAACAATGATGCGTTCACGGTACACCTCCTGCGCGAAACGACGCGCCCAAGCATTGGATAGCCTAAGACGCGTCGGGTTCGACAGGAAACTGCGAATTGCCCTACAGGTAATTCATTTTGTTTCCAGATCAGCCGTCGACCTTGTGGCGGGCGGCATACAGACAGAGCATCTCCATGGCCAACGTCGATCCCGCCAAGGCGGTGATATCGGCATGATCATAGGCTGGCGCGACTTCCACCAGATCCATTCCCACCAGATTGATACCGCGCAGGCCACCGATGATTTCCAGCGCCTGCACCGTGGTCAGCCCGCCACATACCGGGGTTCCGGTGCCCGGCGCGTACGCTGGGTCGAGACAGTCGATATCGAAGGTCAGGTAAACCGGGTGGTCACCTACCCGCGCACGAATCGCCTCGATGATCGCCTGGCAACCGCGCTGGTGCACCTGGCGCGCATCCAGCACGGCAAACCCCTGGGTATCGTCATTGGTGGTGCGCAAACCGATCTGCACCGAGCGCGACGGATCAACCAGACCTTCGCGCGCGGCATGCCAGAACATCGTACCGTGGTCGACGCGGCCGCCATCTTCCTCGCACGGCCAGGTATCACTGTGGGCGTCGAAGTGGATCAGCGACAGCGGGCCGTGTTTACGCGCATGGGCCTTGAGCAGCGGGTAACTGATGAAGTGATCACCACCCAGGGTGAGCATCGCGCAACCCGCTTCGAGGATCTGCTCGGCATGGGCCTGGATGCTGTCCGGTATGGTGTGTGGGCTGCCGTAGTCGAAGTTGCAATCGCCATAGTCGATCACCGCCAGGTGGTCGAACGGGTCGAACTCCCATGGCCAGTGACGGGCCCAGGCCTGCTGCACCGAAGCGCTGCGGATGGCGCGCGGGCCGAAGCGGGCACCGGGGCGGTTGCTGGTGGCGGTGTCGAACGGCACGCCGCTGACCACCACGTCGACACCGCGCAGATCGCGGGTGTAACGGCGGCGGGAAAAACTGGTGATACCGGCGAAGGTATTTTCGGCGACGGTGCCATACAGGCTGTCGCGGGTCATGGCCTGGTCGTTGTCGGGGGCGAGATCCATCATCGGGCTCCTTTGTGGATTGTTATTGGCGGCTACGGAAAGTGGTCCACAGGCGGGTGCGCTGGCGCATGTCGGCCAGGGCCATGCTGCGGTCGGCAAACAACCGGGCGCGCACTTCGTTCGAGGGGTAGATATCCGGGTCGTTACGCACGGCTTCATCGACCAGTGCAGTGGCGGCCTGGTTGGCGTTGGCAAAGAACAGCGTGTTGGTCAGCGGCGCGACCGAATCAGGACGCAACATGAAGGCAATAAAGGCGCGGGCCGCCTCCGGGTGCGGCGCGTCCTTGGGCACGACCAGGTTGTCCTGCCAGATCAAGGTGCCCTCGCGCGGAATCCGGTAGACCACCTGGTACGCTTTGCCGGCCTGGCGGGCCTGATCGGCGGCCATGGCGGCATCACCGTTGTAGGTCAGCGCCAGGCAGATGCTGCCATTGGCCAGGTCGCTGATTTGCCGGCCATTGGCGACGTAAGCGATGGAAGGCTGCAACTGTTTGAGCAGCGCCTGGGCAGCCGCCAGATCGTCCTTGTTGCGGCTGTAAGGGTCTTTGCCCAGATAGTTCAGGGCCACGCCGATTACTTCCTGGGGCGAATCGGACATGGCAATGCCGCAGTCCTTGAGCTTGCTGGCGTACTCGGGCTTGAACAGCAGGTCGAGGCTGTCCAGCGGCGCATCGCCGACCCGCTGGCGTACCGCCTCAAGGTTCATCCCCAGGCCCAGGGTGCCCCAGGTGTAGGGCACGGCGTACAGGTTGCCGGGGTCGACGTCGGCCAGTTTCGCCAGCAGGTCCTTGTCGAGGTTGCCGTAACCGGGCATCGACTGCGCCTGCAGGGGTTGCAGCGCGCCGGCCGCCAAGGCCCGGGCGAGCAGACTGGAAGACGGCACGACCACGTCGTAACCACTGCCGCCGGTGAGCAATTTGGTTTCCAGCACTTCAGTGGTGTCGAAGGTGTCGTAGCGCACCTTGTAGCCGGTTTCCTTCTCGAAGCGCTGCAAAGTCTCCGGGGCCACGTAGTCGGCCCAGCTGTAGAGATTGAGGATTTTCTCTTCGGCATGCACCGGCAAGGCCAGGATCAGGGGGAGCAACCACAGGGACGTACGCATGTCGGGCACCTTTATCAGTGGATGCCGACAGCATGCGCGCCGGGTAACATTGCTAAAATGGCAAGTTACTTAACCTGACATTCACCGGGAGCAATGTTTGATGCTCGGACAACTGCACGACCTTGATCTGCACCTGCTGCGGCTGTTCGTCACGGTCGTCGAATCTGGCGGTTTCAGCGCCGCCCAAGGTGTGCTGGGGCTGAGCCAGCCAAGCATCAGCCAGCAAATGGCGCGCCTGGAGACACGTCTGGGTTATCGTCTGTGCAGCCGTGGCAAAGGCGGTTTTGGCCTGACGGCAAAAGGTGAGGTGCTGCTCAAGGCAACGCGGGAATTGCTTGTCCAGATCGAAGCCTTCCGCCATCAGGCCAATGGCGTAGCCGGGCGTTTACTTGGCGAGGTACGGGTGGGCATTTCCGAAGCCCAGGACAGCAGTGTGACCCTGCGCCTGGCACAGGCCATCGAGCGTTTTCGCCAACGTGACGAATCGGTACGCCTGGAACTGGTCAGCGCCATGCCGGCCGACCTTGAGCGCCTGCTGTTACAGCAGCGCCTGGACCTGGCCATCGGTTACTTCTCCGGCAAACAGTCGGCGTTCGACTACACACCACTGTTCGAAGAGACCCAGCGCCTGTACTGCGCCAGCCATCATCCATTGGCCAGCCAGGCACAGGTAAGCCTGGAAGAACTGCTGGCGGCTGACCAGGTCGAGCACCCCTACCGCTTTCTGGAAAGCCCTGATCCGCTCAGTGGCGGTCGAGCATCGGCGCGCTCCGAGCAGGTGGAAGGTGCCCTGACATTCATTCTGTCCGGGCGCCATGTCGGCTACCTGCCCTGCCACTTCGCCGCGCCCTGGGTCGAGCGCGGACTGTTGCACGCCCTGGACCCGACGCTGAACTTTCAGGTGCCTTTCGCCCTGGCCCGGCACCGCGCCCAGGTGCCCAGCGATGCCCAGCAGGCCTTCGAAGCCGACCTGCTGACGGCCTTCGCCTGACTCAGTACGCCATCGACCAGGTCAGGGTGTAGGTGCGACCACGGCCCTGGTAGTCATACAAGTACTCCGGGCCGTAGGTCGGCGAGTAGAACAAGGTCGCGCGCTGGCCCCAGACCGTACTGTACTGCTTGTCCAGCAGGTTCTGGATACCGGCGCTGAAGGTGCCGAAACCGGTGTCCTGGCTGCCCAGCAGGTCGAAGGTGGTGTAACCGCTGATTTCGTGGTCGGCGTCATCCTTGAGGGTGAAGGCATGGTTGGCCTGCAGCCGCGCGCTGCGTCCCTCGCCCTTCCAGCCAACGAATGCGGTGGACTTGGAAAGCGAGGCATAACGGGCATCACGCTTGATCCAGTCGCCGTCCTTGTCTTCCTCTTCCGAGCGCACCAGGTGCAGGGTGCTACCGGCTTCCCAACCGCTTTCGAAGTGACGGGTCAGCGCCCCTTCGAAACCGAAGTCACGGCTTTTCTGCTCTTCGACGTTGATGGTCAAGGTGGCCATGTCGGTGGTGATGATCTTGTCCGACCAGATGTAGTACACCGCCGCCTGGGCGTCCCAATCCAGGTCGGCATAGCGCCAGCCCATTTCCACCTGGCGGCTCTTGATCCCGGCCAGCGGGTTGTCCTCGACACTCAAGCCGGGCTTGCCGTAGAACTTGGCCGGGTCGGGTAAATCGAAACCCTCGCCGTAGTTGGTCCAGACCTGGTGACCGTTCTTGAAGTCATAGATGGCGCCGAGGTTGAACAGGTTGACCTGATAGTCGTTGGTACCGCCGGGCACGTTCTTGAAATCGCCGACATCGACGTCCATCTGCTGGCGCCGGGCGCCACCGGAGACGGTCAGGTTATCGGTTGCATGCCAGTCGAGCTGGGCGTAGTACGACAAGCCATCAACCCGGTAGCTGGGATAGCGCGGTGCCTTACTGGCCTTGTCCAGGTCCAGGCCGCCGCTTTCTGACGACGTCAGGGCATCGAAGGTGGTCTGCTCGGCATTGAAGCGTTCGCGATCCAGGTCCACACCATAGGTCAGCTTGAGCGTGTCCCATTGCTTGGCAAACAGCGCCTTGAGGCTGCTGACTTCGAAATTCTGCTGCGAGGCGGCAAAGTAGACGCCTTTGACGCCGGCCGGCTTGCCAGGGTTGTAATACGGGAACGGATAGAAGTTGTCGTCTTCCTTGCGGTATGACGCCTGCAGATAGAAGTCCTGCCCGAGTACATCGCTGTGATGGTAGTTGGCATTGAGCAGCAGACGCTTGGTGCGCGGTTCAAGGTCGGTTGAGTAGCCGCCGCGCAACTCGGCGTCTTCCAGGTCCGAAGGGGCATTGTGGTTCAGGTTGGGAAAGTAGATCCCGGTGCTGCCGTGGTTACCCGAATCGTAATACTGGGCCAGCAGGTCGAGGCTTTGTTCGTCGTTGAACTTCAGGCCCAGGCTGCCGAGCACATCGATAGCACGGTTGTACTGCAAGTCGGTCTGGGTGTTGTCGATGAAAATCTGATCGCCTGCGCCATCGTAGAACGCTTCGTTCTGCTCGGCGGAAACACCCAGGCGCGCGTTGATCTGTTCGTTACCGCCGCTGACCGATTGGGCGATGCGGGTCGAAAGGTCGTCGCTATTGTTGAAGCCGCTGCTCGCACCCACCTGGGTTTCGAAACGCGCAGGCCCAGCCTCGCCCTTTTTGGTGACGATGTTGATGATACCGCCGGTGGCACCACCACCGTAGATGGCGCTGGCACCGGAGAGCACTTCGACGCGCTGGACGTTGAACGGCGAGATGCTGTCGAACTGCCGCGACAGGCCGCGTGAGCTGTTCTGACTGACGCCGTCGATCATCACCAGCACATTGCGCCCACGCATGTTCTGGCCATAGTTGGTACGCCCTTCCGGCGCCAGATCGAGGCCGGGGACCAGCTTGCCAATCGCCTCCTTGAGGCTGACACCGCTGTTGATCTGCTCATTGAGCTGCTGCTGGTCGACCACCCAGACGGTACCGGGAATTTCACTGATCGAGGTACTGGTACGCGACGCCACGCTGACTTCGATCGGCTTGAGGCTGACGCTTGCCGGGGCTGCCTGAGTTTTACGCAGGATCACCGTGCGCGACTCGCTGAACTGCCAGCTCATGCCGCTGCCGGCCAGCAGGCTCTGCAGGGCCTGGGCGATGCTGTAGCGGCCATTGAGAGCCGGGCTTTGCAAACCGGCAACGTCAGCGGTGGTGTACAACAGGTGCAGGCCGGCCTGGTCGGCGAACGCGGTAAGCGCCTGGTCAAGGTCCTGGGCTGGCAGCGCCAGGCTCACTTCACGGTCTTGCTGGGTGCTGGCTGGCGCAGCAGTCACGGTATCGGCGGCGTGTACCCAGACTGGGCCAAGCAAGGCGGCGACGGCGGTCGAAGCCAGCAGTGCGTGCTTGAAACTACCGGTGGAGCGGGCGATAGGCTTGAGCGTACCCTTCACAATATTCTTCCAGGCGATGTTGTAAATGAGAATGGATTGCTGATCAGTCTCACTACGACGATTGGGCGAGGAAGAACTTGCAGTACGAAATTGAAAATATTTCAGTTGTGACGTTATCGCGGTCGATCAGTACACCACAGCCAACCACGGTAAATAGGTAACTTTGAGCGCATAACGTTGCTCAAGGGTGCGCAACAACCCTTGAGGATCATCCAGGTCAAATACTCCACTGACCTGCATCGCCCCCAGCTGTTGATCGGACAACACAATGCGTCCGTGCTGATATCGCTCAAGCTCGGCCAGGACTTCACGTAACGGCTTGCCATTGAAGATCAGCTTGCCACGCTGCCAGGCCGTCAACGAACGGGCGTCCGGGGTAGCCTGCAACGTGCGCTGACCAACCTGCGCTTCACCCTGGGCGATGACCACGCGGTTGTGGTCGCCATCACGACGCACACTGAACACCGCCCCGCTACCTTGCACGGCGTCGCCACCGGCCTCGACGACGAAGGGGCGTGGATCGCTTGCCGGCTCGAACAGGGCTTCGCCCGCCTTGAGCAGCACCCGCCGCTGAGCGTTGCTGAAGTCCACTGACAAGGCGCTGCCACTGTTGAGCAGTACCTGCGAGCCATCGGCCAGGGTAATACGTTGCTGCTGACCAACGCCGGTATGGTAATCGGCAAGCAAGGCCGGGGCCTGCTGCCAGCCACCATAGCCCACCAGCGCCAACACCAGCGACGCGGCCAGGGCCGAGCCCCAGCGACGGCGAGGAGCTGGGGCAACCGTCACGGCGGCAGCCGCGCGGGTCTGGCCCAGATCGCCCCATAAGGATTCGGCTTCCTGCGCAGCTTCTGCATGGGCAGGACTGAGCTGGCGCCAGCGCTGGTACCGCGCGCGGTCTGCCTCGCTGGCGGTGCCAGAGTGCAGCAACACCTGCCAGTCGAGGGCATCGTCGGACAAATCGCTGATCGGCTGCGGTGCAGGCATGGCTTGGGCATCAATCATGGTTGTGTTTGAGCCAGTCACGGCAATGGCGCAGCGCCTGGCCGATGTATTTTGCCACCATGCTCTCGGAAACGCCCAGCTGTTGTGCAATCTGCGCCTGGGTCAGACCTTCGACACGGTTGAGCAGCAACGCCTGCCGCGCATTGGGCGACAGTTGCAGCAAGGCTTCGTCCAGTTGCTCAAGACGCTCGCGGGCGAGCAAGGCGGCTTCCGGTGCTGGCGCCGGGCACGGCACCTGGCTCGCCGCTTCGGTATCGTCCAGGTTGCCGGCCATGCGCTGTTCGCGGCGCAAAGTATCGATGGCAAGGTTGCCGGCCACGCGGAAGATGAAACTGCGAGCGTGCAGCACCGGCAGGTCCTGCTGCTCGATCTTGACCAGCTTGAGGTAGGTTTCCTGAGCCACATCGGCCGCGCGCTGACGGTCGCTCATGCGCCGGGTCAGAAACTGCAGCAGGTCATCGTAATGTTCCTGGAAACTGGCAAGCAGCCCGGACACGGGAGACGTCAACATGGAGGGATTCGATGGGCCTTGGGAACGGGGGTAGACGTTAATGAGAAACAGTATCGTTCAAAACATCTACTGCTTACAACGTCGCCGTGCATTTCCCACACCAAGGCCGTGCCTGGCAGTGCGCTACTTGGCTGCCGCCATCAGCTTGTTGACCTCACTGCGGACCATGTTGGCAAATTCCGGCGGCGACATGCCATCCAGCTCGGAACGTACCCATTCCGCCCATTTACCCTTGCGCCGGGGCTTTTCGGCAATCAGCCGGGCCGCTTCGCCCTTGGCCTTGCCCAGGTTGGTCTGCCAGAGTTCGAACAGTCGCGCTTTCTCGTCCTCGATCTGCGCCCGTTCGGCGAAACTCTTATTGGCCAGATTGAAACTCATGAGGGGTGTCCTGCTGCTGGAAAATAGCCGCTATCTTACACTGTAGCCGCGAAGGGCCGGCAAACCGCTGCAACTTTCCGCGCCCGTTGGTATCCACTGTTCAATGCCCATCAATTGACGAGGAACTGTCCATGGCCAGGAAAACCACCGTGCAAACCGATGCCGAGCAAATCAAGGACCAAGCGTTCAGCGAACTGCAGTCGTTGATCGAAGAGTCGGAAAAACTGCTGCGCGACAGCGCCGCGCTGGTTGGTGAAGACGCCGAAACCTTGCGCGCCCAGATCGGGCTCAAGCTCAAGCAGGCCCGCGAAGCGGTTGGTAATGTGCGCAGCAAGGCACAGCCGGTTGTCGATGCCACTCACGACTACATTGGAGGCCATCCCTGGCAGACCGTAGCGATCTCGGCGGGATTCGGGTTGGTGGTGGGATTGTTGCTCGGGCGACGCCCTTAAAGGCATCGCGGGGCAAGTCGAGTCGTCGCACCGCCGCTCCCACCGAGAGTCTATTTTCCGGCGGGAGCG